>CANSWM010000052.1 GCA_947650745.1 uncultured Clostridium sp.
ATTTCCACTTTTTATTTTTTTATATTTACTGTGACATATCTATTGTAAACCTATACAAGTATTTTTACAAAAATTTTGCCCACTACTGCGGGCAATTTGTTGTAATTCTAATGTATTACTAATCTATTTATTTTAGATTTAACGTAGTTCTCTAGCTTTTCCATAAATTCTGCTGCATCTATTTCTTTTTTTGCTACCATTTCTAGTCCTTTTTCCCAACTGGCTGTGAGTTTCGGGTTAAGCATGTCTGGCATTGAGTTTTTTACTACATCATATATGAGTTCTCCTTTTTCAGTTGGAGTGATTATTTGTGTTTTTGTATTTATTGCTATATAGCTTATTTTTTCTAGCTTTTTCATTATTTCTGCTCTTGTTGCACTTGTTCCAATTCCTGCTCCTTTTATTTGTTCTCTTAATTCTTCATCTTCTATAAGCTTTCCTGCATTTTCCATTGCTAAAATTATTGTCCCTGAATTGTATCTTGTAGGTGGAGATGTTTCTGCTGTTTTTGTTTCAAAGTTTTTGATATTTATTTCTTGCCCTTTTTTTAATGTTCCTAAAATCTCCATATTTCCATTTTCTTCTTGCTCTTCTTTTTTTCCTTCTTCTTTATCTTCTTTTTTTATTTCTTGGTTTGGTTTTGCTATTTCTAAATATCCTTTTTTCATACACACTTTTCCGGCTTGCATTAAATTCTTCATTTTCTATTCCTACTGTAACTGAAATTTTGTTATATTCTGCAGGTGGGTAAAATATGCTAAGAAATCTTTTTACTATTAGTTTATAAATGTTTTTTTGAAGCTCATTTAATTTATCATAGTTTTCAAAGCCCTCCCCTGTTGGTATTATTGCATAGTGGTCAGTTATTTTACTATCATTTACATATTTTGTTTTTATAAGATTTGTGCTATATTTTTCGTTTATCATTTTCTTAATATATCCACTTATTTCTTCATCTTTAAAGCCTTTTGCAAGTCCATTTAGGTTTTTATTTATAACTTTTGCAACTGCTGTTGATAGTACCCTTGCATCAGTTCTTGGATATGTAACAAGCTTTTTTTCATATAACTCTTGTATTACTGCTAATGTTTCATCTGGTTTTATCTTAAACCTTTTTGTACACTCATTTTGTGCTTCTGCTAGGTTAAATAAGAGTGGAGCATTTTCTTTTGATTTTGCCTTTTTTACTTCGATAATTTTTGCAGACTTTCCTTCTAAACTTAATATAAATTCTTTTGCATCATCTTCCTTTTTAAAGCCATTATCGTTATATAACTTTGTGGAACCTGACATTTTAGATTTTTCAGTAACCTTCCATTCAGCTTTAAATGTCTTATCTTCTCCAAATTCGCCTATTACCTTATAATATGGAGTTTTTACAAAATTTCTTATTTCTCTTTCTCTTGAAACTATCATTCCAAGTACACATGTCATAACTCTTCCAACTGATATTGAAATCTTTTCTTCATTTATTTGTTTTGCAACTCTTCTGCCATATATTATAGATAAAAGTCTTGAAAAATTTATTCCAATTAAATAATCTTCTTTTGCTCTTAAATATGCTGAATCTGATAAGCTATCATATTCAGATAAATCTTTTGCCTCTGCAATACCTCTTTTAATCTCCTCTTCTGTTTGAGAATCTATCCATACCCTTTTCCTATTTTTTCCCTTTAGTCCAATTTCTTGCTCAACTAATCTATATATATACTCCCCTTCACGCCCAGAGTCAGTAGATACATAAATTGTATCTACATCTTCTCTTAGCAAAAGGCTTTTTATTATATTAAATTGATTTTCTACATTTGGAATAACTTCATATTTATATTCTTTTGGAAGAAATGGTAAAGTATCTAGCCTCCAAAACTTTAGCTTTTCATCATACTTTTCAGGGTATGACATAGTAACAAGGTGACCTACACACCAAGTTATTACCCACTCTTCTGATTCTAAATATCCATTTTTATTTGCACCATTTATATTAAGAACCTTTGCAAATTCCCTTGCAACAGATGGTTTTTCAGTTATTAATAATTTTTTTGCCATTTATTTTTTCCTTTATTTTGTAAATAATTTTTAATTACTTATAAGTATAGCATAATATTTTATAAATTTGTAAACTTTTTAAGATATTTTTCTTTATGGCTTGCATTTTTTCACAGTTTGTGTTATTATATTATGCGATAAGTCTAATATAAAGTAAGAGGAGGTGCAACTTAAGGTATGCCAAACATTAAATCAGCGATTAAAAGAACAAAAATAATAGAAAAAAAGACATTACAAAATAATATGGTTAAATCTAGCTATAAAACTGCTGTTAAAAAATTCGAAACTGCTATTGAATCTGGAAATGTAGCAGAAGCAGAAACTCTTTTTGTAGAAGCAACAAAGAAAATTGATCAAGCTTGCACAAAAGGTGTTATTGTTAAAAATACAGCTGCTAGAAAAAAATCAAGCTTAGCAAAAAAATTAAATGCTGCAAAAGCATAAATAAATTAGTATCAAAAAGAGGCTTCCTGCGGGGAAAGCCTCTTTTTGTATTTAGCATAAATTTTCAAATTATAACCCCATTATACTATATCCACTGTCTGCATAAAGTATTTGCCCTGTTACTGCTCTTGACATATTGCTTAGCATAAATACAACCGTATCTCCTACTTCTTCCGCAGTTACATTTTTTCTAAGTGGTGCTTTTTTTTCTACAACATCTAATATAGAGCCAAAATCTTTTATTCCCTTTGCAGATAAAGTTTTAATTGGTCCTGCTGATATTGCATTTACTCTTATTCCTTCTGGTCCTAAATTATCTGCTAAATATCTTATACTGCATTCTAGTGCTGCCTTTGCAACCCCCATTACATTATATCCTGGAAGAACTTTAGTAGAGCCATAATATGTAAGAGAAACTAAACTTGCATTCTCATTTAGCATTCCGAAGCTCTTTTGCAATTCTACTAACAGCTACAAAAGAATATGCACTTACATCATTTGCATGTGCAAAACCTTCTTTTGATGTATACAAAAATGAATTTCTTAAATCATCAGTATTTGCATGCGCTATACTATGCAAAATTCCATCCAAACTTCCACACTCATCTTTAATCTTCTTAAATACTTTTTCTAAATCAGTATCATCAGAAGCATCACACGCATAAGCCTTTTTATATGGAATTTCGGAAAGAAGAGCCTCTATTTTTTCTTTATTCTCCTCCCCTTGATATGTAAAAATAAGCTCCGCTCCATTTTTAGCTGCAGCTTCTGCTGCTCCCCAAGCTATGCTCCATTTATTTCTAATTCCCATAATTAATATTCTCTTATTCTCTAATAACATAATTTACCTCCCTATATATTCACCCATGTTTCTAAACTTCTCATACCTTAAATTTATTAGCTCTTTAGCCTTAATTTGCTTTAATTCCTCATATGCTTTTATTATCTCTTTTTTTATACTCTCTGATACAGCTTTTACATCATTTTGTGCACCCCCGAGTAGGCTCTTTTATAACTTTATCTATAACATTAAAGTCAAATAAATCTTTAGCCGTCATCTTCATAACATCAGCTGCCTCTTTAGCTCTAGAAGAATCCTTCCAAAGAATACTTGCATACCCCTCAGGCGAGAGTATTGAATAAACTGCATTCTCAAGCATTAAAATTCTATCTCCAACGCCAATTGCAAGAGCTCCTCCACTTGACCCTTCGCCAATAACAACAACAATAATAGGCACTCCAAGTCTTGACATCTCAAGTAAATTTCTAGCAATAGCCTCTCCTTGTCCCCTTTCCTCAGCAAGAGTTCCAGGATAAGCCCCCTTAGTATCTATAAAAGTCACAATAGGCCTTTTAAACTTCTCTGCCTGCTTCATAAACCTCAGAGCCTTTCTATAACTTTCAGGATTAGGCATACCAAAATTCCTCTCAATATTCTCCTTAGTATTTCTACCCTTTTGCTCAGCAACAACTGTAAAATTAACATCATCAATTCTAGCAAGCCCACAAACAATAGCCTTATCATCCTTTAACAACCTATCCCCATGAAGCTCCATAAACTCATCAAAAATATTCTGAGCATAATCCAAAGCAGTAGGTCTATTTGGACTTCTAACAATTTCAACAATATCCCAAGCAGATTTCTTTTTAGGCATTTTTCTATTCACTCTCCTTTTAAAAAAATGTTTACAAATCAATAGCAAATCCTCTGAAGTAGCGGACGCCGGGACGGCGCCCCTACAATCCAATTTTTATGCAATTTCAACATATGCTAACATCTTCATCAGATTTCCTAGGTTGGTGTGTTAATATATTTTTTGAAAATTGCCGTCGACAGCCCTTTGAGGCATACGGATTACCCGCGCTAGCCATGAAGGAGGTAATTTTCAAAAAATATATTAACACATCAACCCACCACCAAACTTAAACATTACGCTTATTCAAAACCAACAACCTATGCAAAACATTTTTCATCTCCAACCTATCTACAACCAAATCCACAAACCCATGCTCCATCAAAAACTCTGCAGTCTGAAACCCATCTGGAAGCTCCTCTTTTATCGTCTGCTCTATGACCCTAGGTCCAGCAAATCCTATCATAGCTCCGAGGCTCTGCCAAAACAATATCCCCAAGACTTGCAAAAGAAGCTGTAACACCTCCATAAGTTGGGTCAGTAAGAACAGAAATATATAAAATTCCCGCAGTATCTAGTTTAGCAATAGCCGCAGAAGTCTTAGCCATCTGCATCAAAGACATAATTCCCTCTTGCATTCTGGCCCCACCAGAAACACTAAAAATAATAAGAGGAAGCTTCAAACTTATAGCCTTTTCAATTGAATAGGTAATCTTTTCTCCAACAACAGTCCCCATGCTCCCCATAAGAAAATTAGCATCCATAACACAGATTACAACCTTTTCTCCGTTAATCTTCCCAGTTCCACACTTTACAGCCTCATCTAGCCCAGTCTTACCTCTTAAAGCTTCCAACTTCTTTTTATACTCCTCCATATTTAGTGGATTTACAGTATCAATATTCAAATCAAACTCTTTAAAAGTCCCCTCATCTATAACAAGATTAATTCTTTTAGTACTAGATAATCTAAAATGATACCCACAATTAGGGCATAATCCATACTTTTCTATATCATCTTCTTTATAAAATATCTCTTTACACCTATCGCACTTTATCCACTTATCAGGTTGTATATCAATAGGGTTAGTAGGTCTTATATTTTTAATTTCACGTTTTTTTATTTTGTCTACTATCATAATCTTAATCTCCTAAAATCTCTTTTTCTATAAAAGAAGTATCATAATTTCCCCTAATAAAATCATAATTAGTTATAATCTTAAGCAAAAAATCAGCATTTGTATCTACACCCTCTATAACAAGCTCCTCCAAAGCCCTCTTCATCTTAGCAATAGCCTCTCCTCTAGTCGTTCCATGAGCTATAATCTTTGCAAGCATAGAATCATAATTAGGAGGTATAGTATACTCATCATATATTGCAGTATCAATTCTTATTCCATTTCCACCAGGCAAATTTAACCCAGTTATTTTTCCGAGGGCTTGGTCTAAAATTCTTCTCAGGCTTTTCCGCATTTATCCTGCACTCTATTGAATGCCCCTGTGGAACAACTTTACTTTGTTTTAAATCTATTTTTTCCCCTGCTGCAATTTTAATTTGAGCCTTAATCAAATCAATACCAGTATTCTCCTCAGTAATTGGATGCTCAACCTGAATTCTTGTATTCATTTCCATAAAATAAAAATTATTATTCTCATCAACCAAAAACTCAACCGTACCTGCACTAGTATATCCTGCAACCTTTGCAGCCTTAACAGCAGCCTCACAAATTTTATTTCTTAACTTATGGTCTATTACAGGAGATGGGGCTTCTTCTAAAACCTTTTGATGTCTCCTTTGAACAGTACAGTCTCTTTCTCCTAAATAAATAACATTTCCATAATCATCTGCTAAAATTTGAACCTCAATATGGCGTGGCTTTTTAATAAACTTCTCCATATAAATCTCATCATCAGAAAAAGCCGCCTTAGCTTCTTGCTTAACCAAATTATAATTTTCTTCTAACTCATCTTTAGTTTGAACAACTCTAATACCTTTACCTCCGCCACCGTGCAGATGCCTTTAGCAAAACTGGATAACCAATTTCTTTTGCAATTTTACCGTGCATCTTCAATACTCTTCAAAGCTCCATCAGACCCTGGAATAACGGGCACTCCAGCTTTTTTCATCATTTCTTTACTATTAGCCTTATTTCCCATTCTTTCAATAACATCATAAGAGGGCCCAATAAACTTAATATTACACTCCTCACAAACCTTAGCAAACCTACTATTCTCAGACAAAAATCCAAAACCAGGGTGAACACTATCTGCCCCAGTAATGTTTGCAGCCTCAATAATATTCTTAAAATTTAGATAACTCTTAGAAGCCTCAGCAGGTCCAATACAAATCGCTTGGTCAGCGAGCCTAGTATGCATACAGTCCCTATCAGCCTCAGAGAAAACCGCAACAGTCTTAATATTCATTTCCTTACAAGCCCTAATAATCCTAACCGCAATTTCCCCACGATTAGCAATAAGAATCCTCTTCACAAAAAAACCTCCTTTTTAGTCTATCATCCACTCTAGAGGTCAATGATAAAATTTTTATGAATGTGTGAATGTAGAAGCGATGCGCTAGAAATTCTTAAAAATTTTATCATTGACCTCGGAAACCCAGAAGAAGCACTAAACAAGTGCAAAAGTAAGCTCCCCCTTAGCTGCAATTTCCCCATCAACACTAGCTATAGCTTCTCCAACACCAATAGGTCCTTTCCTCTTTATAATCCTAACCTCAAGCCTAAGCACATCTCCAGGAACAACTCTCCTCTTAAAACGAAGCTTATCAATTCCCCCAAACAAAGCATTCTTTCCCTTATTTTCAGGAAGACTAAGAATTGCAACAGCCCCAGTCTGAGCAAGAGCTTCTGTAATAAGCACCCCAGGCATAATAGGCTCCTCAGGAAAATGTCCTGCAAAATACCACTCATTAATACAAACATTCTTAAAAGCAACCGCACTCTCTCCGAGGAACAAACTCCTCAACCCTATCAATCATCAAAAATGGAGCCCTTTGCGGTATAATCTCCATTATCTCCTTCACATCTAACATCTTTTTACCACTCCTATCTCATTTTAAACAACGGCTTACCAAAATCAACCATCTCGCCATCATTTACCAAAACTTCAACAATTTCTCCATCTTCCTCAGCCTCAATTTCATTCATAAGCTTCATAGCCTCAATAATACAAAGCGTTTCTCCCCTTTTTACTTTCTTACCAACTTCAGCAAAAGGCATAGCATTAGGAGAAGACTTTGCATAAAAAGTCCCAACCATTGGCGAAGTTACAACCTTTAGATCATCTTCTTCTTTTGGATTTACCTGAATAGTTGCAACTTTCTCCATTTGTGGTGTACTTACATTGCTTTGAATATATAAAGGAGCACTTGTATTTTCTTCTTTTGCATTCTTTAAACTTATCTTAGTTCCATCTGGAAATTCAATAGAAAGCTCTGCAAGTTTAGAACCTTCCATATCATTCATAATCTTCTTAATTTCTGCATATTCCATATTTTTCTCTCCCCTTTTATAGAAATCTATTATAATTTAATTAGCATTACCATTACCATATTTATTCTTCAAAAGCCTTAAAAATAACAGCACTGTTATGCCCACCAAATCCAAGAGAATCAGACATAGCATACCTAATATTTTTACTTCTACCTACATTTGGCACAACATCTAAATCGCATTCCTCATCTGGAACTTTATATCCAATTGTTGGAGGAACAAAACTATTTTCCATAGCCTTTATTGTAATAACTGCTTCCACTCCACCTGCTGCGCCAAGTAAATGTCCAGTATTTCCCTTTGTTGAACTTATCATAACCTTTTTAGCTACATCTTCTCCCAAAGCCTCTTTAATAGCAAGCGTTTCAAACTTGTCATTTAAAGGAGTTGAAGTTCCATGAGTATTAATATAATCTATCTCATCTGGTCTTATTTTTGCTTCATTTATAGCATTTCTCATAGCTCTTGCTCCGCCTTCACCATCAGGCGATGGTGAAGTTATGTGATAAGCATCAGAAGAACTAGAATATCCGAACTACCTCTGCATAAATTTTAGCACCTCTTCTTTTTGCATGCTCAAGCTCTTCGAGAAGCAAAACACCTGCGCCTTCTCCCATTACAAAACCATTTCTTTCTTTATCAAACGGAATACTTGCTCTTTTTATATCCTCTGACATAGATAAAGCCTTCATATTGGTGAATCCTGCAATTCCAAGAGGAGTAATACTTGCTTCTGCTCCTCCACACATCATTAAATTTTGATATCCATGTTTTATTGCTCTATACCCTTCACCTATTGAATGAGTTCCACTTGCACATGCTGTAACAATGTCATAACTTTCACCCTTTGCACCAATTTCAATTGATACATTACCAGAAGCCATATTTCCAATAGCCATTGGTATAAACATAGGTGAAACCCTATCTCCACCCTTATTAAGCAAAGTTTCATTATTATCTTCAATAGTCTTTAATCCACCAATACCAGAACTTACATTTACTCCAAATCTGGTAGCATCAATTTTTTCTACATCAAGCCCACTATCTTGCATAGCTTCCCTAGCTGCAATAATTGCAAAATGCGAAAACCTATCCATTCTTTTAGCAGCCTTTCTATCAAAGTGTTCTTCAGGATTAAAATTTTTCACTTCAGCTGCAATTTTTACTTTAGAATTTGAAGTATCAAATAACGTAATTTTATCAATTCCACACTTTCCTTCTTTAATACCATTCCAAAGTTCTTCTACATTATTTCCTATTGGAGTTATTGCTCCAAGCCCTGTTACTACTACTCTTCTTTCCATAATAAACTCCTTACATTAACATTCCACCATCTACGTGTATAACTTGCCCTGTAATATATGATGCATCCTCTGATGCTAAAAATTTTACTACATTTGCAACATCTTTTGTTTCTCCCATTTTACCAAGTGGTATTTGTGCTTTTATATCTTCTTTTACTTTATCAGACAACACATCTGTCATAGAAGTTTGAATAAACCCTGGTGCTATTGCATTTGCTAAAATATTTCTACTTCCGAAGTTCTTTGGCTATACTCTTTGTAAAACCGATTATACCAGCCTTTGATGCTGCATAATTAGCTTGACCTGCGTTTCCAGAAATTCCAACAACAGAAGCCATACTTATAATTCTTCCATATCTTTGCTTCATCATATAAGGTATAGCACACTTAGTAACATTAAATGTACCAATTAAATTAACATTAATAACAGATTCAAAATCTTCTTTTTTCATTCTCATTAATAAAGTATCTCTAGTTATACCTGCATTATTTACAAGTACATCAATTCTTCCATATTCAGTCATTACTTCTTCTACCATTCTTTGTGCATCTTCAAACTTAGAAACATCTCCTTTTGTAAAATGACATCTTGCTCCAAAATTTTGAACTTCGTTTTTTAAATCCTCAAATTCAGATGGTTCTCTTAAACAGTTTATGCTCACATCAAACCCAGCCTCTGCCAAAGTAAGTGCAATTTCCCTTCCTATTCCTGTTGTTGCTCCTGTAACAAATGCTACTCTTCTTTCTTTACTCATTCTAATTTTCTCCTTTCAATTTGCAAAGTGTATCTTCTAACGTATCCACATCTGTAATATTAAAAATCCTTACATCTTTACTTACTCTTTTTACGAATCCAGATAATGTTTTTCCGTGGTCCTATTTCTATAAAAGTATCTACACCACTTTTTATCATTTCTTGGATTGTATCTTTAAACCTAACTGGACTCATTACATGTCTGCTAAGTATATCTGGCATATCATCTTCCTCTTTATATACTTTTGCATCTATATTTCTAATAACTGCCTTCTGTTTATTAATTTTTATTTTAATATTTTCTAATTCAGATTTTAACTTATTTGCTGCAACTGATAGCTTCTTTGTGTGAAATGGTCCGAGCAGTTTTTAGTGGAATAACTTTTCTTGCGCCTTTTTCTTTTGCCATTTCCATTGCTTCTTCTACCGCACTTTCTTCACCTGATATAACTATTTGACCAGGGCAATTATAATTTGCAGGAACTACAAACCCATTTTTTATGCTTTTACAAGTTTCTTCTACGTCTTTATCTTCAAGTCCAAGTATTCCTGCCATCTTCCAATTACCTTCTGGCACATTTTCTTGCATTAGCTCTCCTCTTTTTCTTACAATTTTTACAACATCTTCGAAAGAAATAGCTCCAGAATATGCTAGGGCAGAATATTCTCCAAGGCTTAATCCTGCAGAAATCTCAGCAGTTATTTCTTTAGTTTTCAATACTTCTAATATTCCAAGACTCATAACAAGTATTGCAATTTGGGTATTTTTTGTTTCATTTAAAACTTCTTCTGGTCCTTCAAAAGAAAGCTTATTTACATTAACCTCTAAAATTTTACTTGCTTTATCAT
>CANSWM010000053.1 GCA_947650745.1 uncultured Clostridium sp.
AGCATAAAACCAGAGATAGAAAAAATAACAGTAACAACACTAAACGAAGAAGAGAAAGCAGGTACAGAGATAGAAAATGTAGTAAGCTTTGGAACAGTAACTAAAGAAGCAGAAGTAACAATAACAGGAAAAGTAGATATAGGGAGTAAAATAAATGGCTATAAATATGAAGTGCTAAATGCAGAAAACAATGAAATAATAAAAAAACAAACTTATGTAGAAGATATAAACACAAAAATAACAATAAAAACAGATGGAGACTATAAAATAAAGATAACAGTATTAGACCAAGCAGGAAATGAATCAGATGTAAAAGTAATAGAAATAAGCAAGGAAGAAAAAGTAAACATATATAGCAGCAAAGTTATAGGAAAATATGTAGATTATGAACCAAAAGGAACAGATTATACAGGGCCAGAAGGGTATACAATAAGTGAATTATCAGGCTCAGCAGATAATCCAAGCACATATTCAGCAGATGGAAGTTTGAAATGGAAAATATTTGGAGTAGAAGATGAGAATTTACTACTAATATCGGATAAACCAACGAGCTATAAGTTAATACTATCAGGAGCAAATGGATATAACAATGGAGTAGGATTACTAGATGAAATATGTAAAGCTAACTATATAAACAGTAGATATAATGGAATAGAGGTAAGAAACTTAAAAATAGAAGATATACAAAGAGTGTCAACAGATTATTGGACAGTGGTTTATGAAAGAGAACCAAAAACATATACAAATCCAAGATATCCAACTTATTGGTATAGCTATGATAAAGAAGATACAGTACCATTTAATGAAAGAAGTAAGCAAAAAGAGTGGGTAATAGGAAGTGGACAAGGAATAGGCCAGGAGACATTCAAACAGTCATTTTGGGGTCATTATTATAGTTCAAGTGCAAGTCAAGCGGAGTGGAAAAATCAAAAATACTATGAAATAATAATAAGCCAAACGAATAATAACAGCTATTACACAGATTATTGGCTGTCTTCACGTCATATTTCTTTAACCAATGACTATGGTGACTTAGGATTACAGTATGTGGTTTCAGGAAGTGTAGCTGCTTCTTATTTCTATATTACATACAATATTAGCCGTAGTTCATCATGTGCACTAAGGCCAACCATATCTATCCCTCTATCATCCATCACAATTACAGTAGGCGGAAATAATCGGTGCTAATTACCACATTTCTCCAAAATGAAACAAAATAAGACCAAGTTTTATTTTACTTGGTCTTATAAAATTTTATAGTGACAAATTATCCACGAGGTGGCATGCAGCAGTCACAAGATTCTTCCTTGATATCACAAGGATTTTTTTCGATAAATTTTTCACATTGGTCCATTTTTACACCTTTTAAGCATTTACCTTTTCTTGAACATTTTGCACAGATTTTAGAATTCTTAACTTTGCTTGCCCAAACGTCAATAGCATATCTTTTATCAGGACATAAAGGTCCAAATACGAATTCACCATATTCATCTGTAAAAGTATGAGATACAGGTTTTCTTATTTCTTCACCTTTTTCACAGTCTAGTTCTATAAGCTTAACAACAGCATCTTTTACTGGTTCATGATAACAGTCTTTTATTACACCATATATTACGTTACGTTCGTCTTCAGGTAAATTTATTTCTATATCAAATTGTTTACCAGTTTCAATAAACCCATCTACTTCTACGATAGGGCACTTTTTTTCTTCGTTTTCGTATTCTATCATTTTTATCTTCCTTTCTTTAAGCTATCAGCTTAATAATATATTATGAAATGCAAAATAAAAAGTTGCAAAAAAAGAAATAAAAAAGTTGAAATAAGTAAATATATATAATATAATCAATAAAATACATATAAATAAAGGAGAATAATGTGAAATGAAACATGTATTAAGTAGTGACCAATATACAAAAGAAAGTTTAGAAGAGCTATTTGATTTAACAGATAAAATAAGACAAAATCAGAAGGCATATGCAAATAAATTAGATGATAAAATAATTGCAATAATGTTTTATGAACCAAGTACAAGAACAAGATTATCATTTGAAACAGCAGCACTTAAACTTGGTGCAAAAATAATAACAACAGAAAATGCAGGAGAATTTTCATCAGCGGCAAAAGGAGAAACAATTGAAGATACTGTTAAAGTAATTGCAGGATATGCAGATGCAATGGTAATAAGACATAAATCTGATACATCAGCAATAGAGGCTGCAAGTGTGGAAAAGATACCAATATTAAATGCAGGAGCAGGTAAGGGGGAGCACCCAACACAGGCACTTTTAGACCTTTATACAATAAGACAAAAAAAGGGTAAAATAAATGGAATGAAAGTTGCAATATTAGGAGACCTTAAACATGGAAGAACTATACATTCGCTAATAAAACTTTTATCATTATATAAAGGAATAGAAATATATGGATTAAGTAAAGAAGCGTTTGCACTTCCAGAAGAATATATAGAAATGCTAAAGCAAAGAGGAATAGAGTATAAAAAATGTAATAGTTTTGAAGAGTTACCAAGAGACTTAGATATAATATATCACACAAGAATCCAAGCAGAAAGATTTGAAGGAGATTTTGGAAAAGAAGAATTTATAGTAAATCAAAAAGTATTAGATACATTTTCAAAAGATACAATTTTACTTCATCCATTACCAAGAGTAATAGAAATATCACAAGAAGTAGATAATGACCCAAGAGCATGTTATTTTGAACAAGCACATAATGGATTATATGTGCGTATGGCACTACTTTTACAAGTATTAGATAGAGATAAATAAAATAAACAATAGCCAGTGGAAGTAAGTTCAACTGGCTAATATTATTATAACTTAAAAATATAAAATCTTGAAAAAAGCATAAAATTATGATAAACTCTATAAATAAAAACAAAAAGAAAAGAGAAAGACGAAAAAACATGAAAATATTAGAATTTAATGAAGAAAATGAATTTGTAGACAAAGTAAAAAACTTAAATAAAAATAAAAAACTAAAATACAGTATTTTAACAATGGGCTGTATGTTAAATGAAAATGATTCTGAAAAAATATCAGGAATGATAGAAAAAATGGGTTACACAAAATGTGATAATCCAAAAGAGTCAGACCTGATAGTTTTTAATACATGCTGCATTAGAGAAAATGCAGAAGATAAGTTATTTGGAAATTTAGGAGAATTAAAAACATATAAAAAAGAAACAGGAGCAATAATTGCAATACGGAGGCTGTATGATGCAAGAAAAGCATATACAAGAAAAATTGTATAAAAGCTATCCATATTTTGATATAATTTTTGGAACACATACAATAAATAAGTTCCCAGAAGATTTATATAATTCTCTATTTAAAAAAGAAAAAGTAAAAGATGTACTAGATATAGATGGAGATATATATGAAGGACTTCCAATAAAAAGAGAAGATAAAATAAAAGCTTCAGTTACTATAATGTACGGATGTGATAATTTTTGTACATATTGTATAGTTCCATATGTAAGAGGAAGAGAAAGAAGTAGAAAACCAGAAGATATTTTAAAAGAAATAAATCGGTCTTGCAAAAGAAGGATATAAAGAGATAACTTTACTCGGACAAAATGTAAATTCATATAATGGAGGAGAAAATTATAAATTTTCAAATCTTTTAAAAGATGTACAAAAAATAGAGCGGCATAGAAAGAATAAGGTTTATATCTCCACATCCAAAAGACTTTACAGATGATGTAATAGAAGCAATAAAGACAAGCCCAAAGGTATGTAAAATATTACATTTACCACTTCAGTCAGGAAGTACAGATGTTTTAAAGAGAATGAATAGAAAATACACAAAAGAAAGCTTTTTAGAATTAGTAAATAAAATAAAAAAAGAAATTCCGAAAGTAGTTTTTTCAACAGATATAATAGTAGGTTTTCCAGGAGAAACCGAAGATGATTTTAAAGATACATTAGATGTGGTTGAAAAGGTAAAATTTGAACAAGTATTTATGTTTATATATTCAAGAAGAGTTGGAACTCCAGCAGATAAAATGGAAGACCAAGTAGATGAGAAAATAAAACATGAAAGATTTGATAGACTAAAAAAACTAGTAGAAAGTCAAATAGAAGAAAACAATAGCAAATATATTGGAACAATACAAAAAGTTATTGTTGAAGGAAAAAGCAAAAATAATGAAAAAATGCTTACTGGAAGAACTGATTCAAATAAGGTTGTGATATTTGAAGGAACAGATGAGTATATAGAAAAAATAATTGAAGTAGAAATTGTAAAAGACCGTCTATGGTATTTAGAAGGAAAAGTAAAATAAGTTTTACAGTAAAATATAGGAGGAACACTTAAATGGCAGAATATACACCCATGATGCAGCATTATTTAGACACAAAAGAAGAATACAAAGACTGCATATTGTTTTATAGATTAGGGGATTTTTATGAAATGTTTTTCGAAGATGCAAAAACTGCATCAAGAGAACTTGAAATAACATTAACAGGAAAAGACTGCGGACAAGAGGAAAGAGCACCGATGTGTGGAGTGCCATTTCATGCAGCAAACATGTATATTGCAAAACTTATAGAAAAGGGATATAAAGTTGCAATATGTGAGCAGGTAGAAGACCCAAAGCAAGCAAAAGGTATTGTAAAAAGAGAAGTTATAAGAGTGGTAACGCCTCGGAACTCTTATTGAAGATAATCTATTAGAAGAAAAGAAAAACAACTATATTATGTCTGTATATAAACAAGGCATGTTTTTTGGAGTTTCAATATGTGATATATCAACAGGAGATTTTTTGGCAACTGAAATAAAAGGAACGAATAATTTTGTAAAGCTATTAGATGAAATTGCAAGGTATTATCCTGCTGAAATTGTAGTAAATGAAACACTTTACTCTTGTACAGAAGAAATTGCTAAAATAAAAGAAAGAATAGACTGCTATATTTCAAACTTAGCAGAAGAAAATTTTAAGCAAGATGTAGAAATTTTAAAATCTAAATATGAAATTACAGATGATAAAGGACAGATGCAAGAAAAGATAGAACAAAAAGAGTTCGCAATTTCTGCAGTAAATGGATTATTAGAATATATAAAACAGACTCAAAAAATTGAGATGGAAAATATCAATGTAATTAAAATATATAATGTAGAAAAATATGTATCTCTTGATATAAATGCAAGGAGAAATCTAGAACTAACAGAAAGAATGAGAGATAAAGGAAAAAGGGGTACACTTCTTTGGGTATTAGATAAAACGTCTACATCAATGGGAGGAAGGTTACTTAGAAGATGGATAAATGACCCATTATTAAGTACAGCTGAAATAAACACCAGATTAGATGCAGTAAAAGAATTAAAAACAGATATGATACTAAAAGATGATATAATAGAAAACCTAAAGAAAATATTTGATATAGAAAGAATAGCACGGGAAAATCGCTTTTGGAAATGCAAATGCAAGAGATATGCTTTCATTAAAATCTTCTGTACAAAAAATTCCAGAACTTAAAAATATGCTAAGTGATGTAGACTCGAAACTATTAAAAGAAATATATCAAAATATGGATGAGTTAAAAGATATATATGAATTAATAGAAAGAGCAATAATAGAAGAACCTGGTATTACAATAACAGAAGGAAATATTATTAAAAAGGGATATGATGAAGAAGTAGATAGATTAAAGGCTGCAAGTACTGATGGAAAGACTTGGCTTATAAACTTAGAAGCAAAAGAAAAAGAAGAAACAGGAATAAAGAATTTAAAAGTAGGGTTTAATAAAGTATTTGGATATTATATAGAAGTTACAAAATCAAATTTAAAGCTAGTGCCAGATAGATTTGTTAGAAAACAAACATTAACTAATGGTGAAAGATATATAACAGAAGAGCTAAAAAAAATAGAAAGTGCAATACTTCGGTTCAGAGGAAAAGCTAGTTGATTTAGAATATAAGCTATTTTTAGAAATAAGAGAAAAAATTTCAAAAGAAATATTAAGAATACAAAAAACAGCAGAAATAGTTGCAACACTTGATGTTTTAACATCGTTTGCAAAAGTTGCAGAAGACTTAAATTACGTAAGACCTATTGTTGATAATAGTGGAGAAATAGATATAAAAGAACGGAAGACATCCAGTAATAGAAAAAATGCTTTCATCTCGGAAGTTTTGTTCCAAATGATACATATATGAATAAAGAAAGTGACAGGCTTCGGAATAATTACAGGACCAAACATGGCAGGAAAATCTACATATATGAGGCAAGTTGCATTAATTACAATAATGGCACAAATAGGCTCATTTGTACCTGCAACATATGCAAAAATTGGAGCCGTTGATAAAATATTTACAAGAGTTCGGAGCGTCAGATGATTTAAGTATGGGGCAAAGTACATTTATGGTAGAAATGATGGAGGTTGCAAATATTTTAAATAATGCAACACAAAATAGTTTAGTAGTATTAGATGAAATAGGAAGAGGGACTTCTACATATGATGGACTTTCAATTGCATGGGCAGTTGCAACATTTATGGCAGACAAAGAAAAATGTGGAGCAAAGACCCTATTTGCAACACATTACCATGAGCTTACAAAATTAGAAGAAATGATAGAAGGGGTAAAAAATTATTCGGTCGCAGTAAAAGAAAAGGGAGAAGATGTAATTTTCTTAAGGAAAATAGTTCAAGGTGGAACAGATGAAAGTTATGGTATACATGTTGCAAAACTTGCAGGTGTTCCAAAAGAAGTGCTAAAAAATGCAAAAGATATTTTAAAAAATCTAGAAAGAAAAAGTATGCTAGGAGAGAAAAACTTACAAAAAGAAGAAAAGAAAGCATCAGCAGGACAACTAGATATGTACAATTACAAAATTGCAGAAATAGCACATGAGCTAGATAAAATAAATGTAAATGAACTAACACCAATAGATGCGATGAATATACTAGTAAAACTAAAAGAAAGCGCTTCATAAATTAAAAATATGCATAAAATGTCTATGTAGGGGCGTCGTCCCGCCGTCCGCCTTCAAAAAAACTAAAAAAATAAAAAAAAGGAGAAAAACATGACAAATAGGAAAAATACAAGAAAAATTAAAGCTCGGAAATATAACAATAGGAGGAGAAGAAAAGGTTGTTATCCAGTCGATGACAAATACTCCAACAAAAGACATAGAAAAAACAGTAGAGCAAATTCTTGAACTTGAAAAAGCTGGATGTGAAATTATAAGAGTTGCGTGCCTTGATGAAGAAGATGCAAAATGCATAAAACAAATAAAAGAAAAAATACATATTCCAATAGTTGCAGATATACATTTTGATTATAAAATAGCACTTACAGCAATAGAAGCAGGAGTAGATAAGTTAAGAATAAACCCACGGAAATATTGGGGGAAGAGAAAAAGTAGAGGCTGTTGTAAATGCATGCAAAGAAAAGAATATTCCAATAAGAATTGGAGTAAATTCAGGCTCAATTGAGCAAGAAATATTAGATAAATATAACGGAAAACCTACTGCAAAGCGGAATGGTAGAAAGTGCAATAAAACATATAAAAATATTAGAAGAACTGGGATTTTATGACATATGTGTATCTTTAAAAGCTACAAATTTGGACTTATGTATAGAAGCATATGAAATAGCAAGTAACTCGTTTGATTATCCATTACATATAGGGATAACAGAAGCGGGAACTGCATTTTCTGGAACAGTAAAATCAAGTATACGGTTTAGGAGTACTTTTAAGAGAAGGGATAGGAGATACCTTAAGAGTATCTTTATCAGACGACCCAATAGAAGAAATAAAAGTTGCAAAAGAAATATTAAAAAACTGCAGATTATATAAAAAATCTCCAACACTAATATCTTGCCCAACATGTGGAAGAACACAAATAAAACTAATTCCAATAGCAAAAGAAGTAGAAAAGTTTTTACAAACAATAGAGTCAAATATAACAGTTGCAGTAATGGGCTGCCGGAGTAAATGGCCCACGGAGAAGCAAAAGAAGCAGACATAGGAATCGCAGGAGGAATAAAGGAAGGACTGCTATTCAAAAAAGGAGAAGTAATAAAAAAAGTACCACAAGAAAAAATAGTAGAAGTTTTAAAAGAAGAAATATTGAAAATGATATAATTTACCTGTTAAAATATGTAAAATTCACAAAAATGGTTGAAATAAGTTTTTTGTTATAGTATAATTATTTTATATATTATACTAAGGAGACAGGTTAAAAAGCATGAACCAAATTTTAGTAACAGAGAAAGTAATAGTTACACCTGAGTTCAAGAAGAAAAAGAAGATATATAAATTTAACTTCTTTTTATCTTGCTTTTTAGCATGTACTCTATTTAGTTGCTGCATTTATGCAGAATATGATAGAAATAAAAGTGAAAAAGTATCTCAAAATATACTTCTTGGTGTTCTTGATGAAACAGATGAAACAACGATTTCTGTAGAAGAAGGCGTAATTGTTATAAATGCATTAGATGATGAAGAACAAAATGCAGAAGTAAATGTAACAGGAATGATATCTGGGGAGGGAGTTATAAAATCAAATATTGTAGAATCTGTAGCTCCTGATGGAACAGTATATTATACAGAATCTGTTTTAAAAATACCAAGACTTGGAATAGAATATCCAGTTCTTTCTGATACATCAGATGAGCTTTTGAAAATTTCACTAAATAAGCTTTGGGGACCTGACCCAAATGAAGTAGGGAACTATGTAATAGCAGGTCACAATTATAGAGGTGGCAAAATGTTTGGAAAGCTTCCAACTATTAAAATAGGGGATACTTTTGAAGTTACAGATTTAAAGGGAAGAACAATTACATATAAGGTATATAAGACATATCAAGTCGATCCATCAGATGTAAGTTGTACATCACAGCTTACAGATGGTAAAAAGGAAGTAACCTTAATTACTTGTACAAGTGATGGAAAACAAAGATTTATTGTAAAAGCAGAACAAATTTAAAATAACAAAAAATAAAAATAAACATATAATATTATATCAGGCAAATAGCCGGGCTACTAGTTAGCAACAGAAAAAAGACATGTAAAAACACTCTCTGTGGGATAAAACCATAGGGAGTTTTAGATTTTTTAAATAAAGAGGGGATAAAAATGCAAGAAAAAGAGGCCATAAGGGTATCTAAAATAAGCATAATTATTAATTTAATACTATCATTTATCAAATTAATTGCAGGAATTATTGCAAATTCTTTTGCAATGGTAACAGATGCAATACATTCTGCATCAGATGTAGTTAGCTCTATAATTGTAATTATTGGTGTGAAAGTTGCAAATAAAAAGTCAGATAAATCACACCCATATGGGCATGAGAGATTTGAATGCGTTGCTTCAATAATACTTTCAACTATACTTATTATAACAGGATTTGGAATTGCTATATCTGGAATAAAAAATATATTTTCACGGAGAATACAGGGAATTTG
Source organism: uncultured Clostridium sp. (assembly GCA_947650745.1). GTDB lineage: Bacteria > Bacillota > Clostridia > TANB77 > CAG-508 > JAAWPK01. The sequence continues at coordinate 9,436 of CANSWM010000053.1, forward strand.
AAATACCAGGTATAATTGCAATGTGTGCTGCTATTTTATCAATTATTGTAAAAGAAGCTATGTATTGGTATACAAGAAAAGTTGCAAAAAAGATAAATTCTAGTGCAGTAATGGCAGATGCTTGGCACCATAGGTCAGATGCTTTATCATCAATTGGAAGCTTTGCTGGAATACTTGGGGCAAGAATGGGATTTTTGATTTCAGATTCAATTGCAAGTATTGTTATATCAATATTTATAATAAAAGCAGGTGTAGAAATTTTTATAAAAACAATAAGAGAATTAACAGATGAAGCATGTGATGAAAAAACTGTAAATCAAATATACAATATTATAAATAAACAAACAGGAGTAATGAGAATTGATGATGTAAAGACTAGAAAGTTTGGAAGTAAAATATATGTAGATGTTGAAATAAGTGCAGATGGAGAAAAAACACTTACAGAAACACATAATATTGCAGAAAATATTCATCATTCTATTGAAAAAGATATAGAGTTTGTAAAACATTGCATGGTACATGTAAATCCATATATATAGAATAAAAAAGATTAATAAAAAAACAATGGAATAAAAAGTTTACAGTAAAAGCTTTTTGTTCCGTTGTTTTTTATATTGTTGTTCAAAAAAAAAACATATTTCTGACCACCCAGTATAATGAAATTCAAAAAAGTTTGTAATATAATTAGAAAGTAAAATAATCTACTTAAAAAATAGTAGGAGGAATATATAATATGAAAACTGCATTTTTGTTCCCAGGCCAAGGTTCACAGTATGTTGGAATGGGAAAAGATTTATATGAAAAGTATGATGAAGTAAAAAAAGTATATGATAAAGCAAGTAAAATTTTAGAGGTTAATGTAAATAAGCTTTCTTTTGAAGG
>CANSWM010000054.1 GCA_947650745.1 uncultured Clostridium sp.
AATCTTGGAAAAATTATGTGCTTAAAAAAACGGAAATTTATTATTGCAATTTATATTTGATATAATTTTGCTAAAATTTATTGACAAATTGCAAATATGCATTTATAATATTAAAGTAACATTTATGGCGAAGTAGCTCAGTTGGCTAGAGCATGCGGTTCATACCCGCAGTGTCGTGGGTTCGATTCCCTCCTTCGCTACCAGACTCGTAAGCCCTTGTAAATATTGAAATATCAGTATTTACAAGGGCTTTATTATATGAAAGTGATGCAAAACTGATGCAATAGGCTAAAACTAGCAAAATTTTCGTAATTCTTATGAATATAGATTTTATAATCGTTGAAAATAGCTTATTCTAAATTTCTTAGAATAAGCTTATTAACTATCATCAATTTTCTATAAACAAATCAGTTTATATACAAATTTATTTATATTTGCTATCCATAACATTTCATTATATCTTCATCCTCAATTAAATTCTGTGATGACTCCCAAGGATCAACCCCTATTCTTGCTTTTTTCCAAGGTAATTCAGAATGTGTCATTTCTTCCAATTCATTACCTGAAAATTTTCCATATACTATATATATAATGTCTAAAAATTCTGTTATCTCTTGCTCTATATTCTCATAGTCTTTATTATCTATAAATTTTCTGCAATTCTTCATACTATAAAATAAGCTTCGAAAAACTGGTCCATGTCTCCAAGCTTCTGGTCTTTCCTCAAATAATTTCTTTCCTCCATTTTTTACCATATACCACGAATAAGCATAGTACACTAGCTTTTGTATCTGGATATCTGTTAATTCAGGGTTTTTGTATAAGAAATATTGTCCTATTATTGTTGCATTTATTCCCATCTAGACCACCTCTTTCTCTATATATTTTTTTACAAACTCTTTTCCTACTTTAGTTAATTTAATAATTTTGTCGTCTTCTGATGGCTCAATTATATTCAAAAACTTTAATCCTTCAAAAATAGTTTCATATTTATTACTAGCAATTCTTTGTAAATCCTTCTTTGTAAATTTTACATTTTTCCTATTTCTGTTTTTATATCCTTGAATTATTATATTCTTAAATTTATCTATTTCCATATACTTCTCATTATATACTATGTGCAATACACTTCTAGTATCGACATTAATAATATTATATGCGGCAAAATGACGTAGCTTGATATTTTCCTCTTTTAATTCTTCTTTATCACATTCTATACATTTGCTAGTTTTGTTATTTTTAGGTGTTATACCTAATTGTTCTTTTATTTCTTGTTGAATACTTTCATTGTCTATTTGCCTTTTTTCTTTTATTTCATTAATAAATTCTTTTTTACTATTACTTTCTTCTAATACTTCATCTTTTACTTTAGAAGAAATGCTTCCATTTTTAAATCCTAAAGACCAATCATGATTATTCAAAAATTCCTTTATATCTTCCCATTTATGAAAAAACCATAGTAATAATAATAACATTATTAAACTATATATAACAGGATATACACTATAAAAAATTTTTATAATATTTGAAAATTCGTCTATGCTTTCAAACCAATGCCAATTTAAAAATACCTTTAATAATAATGGTAATATAAATGGAGTTATAAAAATAAGTATAAATGTTATTATCATCTTTAGTACATTTAGTATAAAACTTCCACTTCGTTTCATAAGCTTCCTCTCTTAGATTTATATTTTATCATAAAAATTATATCTTTAAATCTATAATCACCATTTCCAACTTTTATAAAAATTAGATATTATTATTCTTTTATATTAACTATATAACATTTTTTTATAAAATGCAAGTAAAACGAACAAATTTTCTTAAAAACTTTTTTGAATATTTGTTGTAAATTTAAAAATGTTATGTTACTATATATTCATAGTCAAAAAAGCTCCACCTTGTATATACGAAACGTGCAATTCATTGAAATGACTAGATTTAAGAGTTGAAATAGATATTTTTTTACCTAGCTAATTTCGCATACGTCCCTAGCTCAGGTACCAAATGTGCGATACTTACGTATCGCAGTGAATAATTAATAATGAAAGAATGAATGGTAAATAATTTTTAAATAGTGCAAAAGCGCACATTTGGTAGTTATTTACTATTCATTCTTAATTTTTCACTATCTATTAAATTTTAAAACTCTTTTATAATCTATACGAAATAACTCTATACAGCAGAAAGATTTTTTTGAAATTTATGTTGAGCTTTTATTTCTCTTTTTTATTGAAACTAAGCCCTATTTATGATACAATGTTTTAAATCCTATATGGAATGTGGACTGTAAACAACAAATTGCAATTGCAAAGGAGGGAATTTTTCATATGTTACGGTTAGTTAGAAATGGCAGCTATTTTAGTGGAATCGCATATATGAATACAAATATTATTCTTAGATGTATTCAGCTTGGTCTTAAGAATGATAGGTGTTATATCATCGGTAATGGGCATTCTTTGAGTGTTAATCAGAATGAATATGTTACGTCTCATGATCCTTGTATGACAACTTATATTCCTAAGATAAGCAAAGACCATACTGTATATGCTTTTTATTTTACATTTGAGGCACCTAGTTTAAATCAAGCAGCTTCTGACCTTTCTCTATTTGTTAATTCTTTGCCTAATATGTATAAAAAGATAATTTTAGTTGGTCATTCTAAGTGCGGTTTGTGCTTTAGTTTTGCAGCCAGATGTTGTAAGCGGGAAATTAGTTTGGTTACTATATCTACTCCATTTTTTGGAACTGTTTTTGCGGATAAAGAAATATCCCTTTATCTCTTGAATTTTCGATTATATAAATTCATTTATAATAAGATTTTCAGTAATCATAATGTAGATAAAGAAATTACACCGCAGGCGAGGCTTTGTCAGGATGAGTTACAATATGTTTGCAAAAATCACATTAATGTTAAATGCGAACTAGAAAATTTATCGGATTGCCAAAGCATAGCAGATATATTCTTTTTATTGTTGGATAGGTATATGGGTATAAACGGCGATGGAATAGTCCCAATTGCTTCTCAAAATGTCATTGGTTCAAAATCTATTACTATAACTTCTTCGCACGCAGCTTCATTAAAAAATGCATTAAAAATTATTGAACAGAACAACCTTATATGAATATCAAAAGAAAGAACCTAGTTTGTAGTATAAACTGGGCTCCTTCTTTTTTATTTATTCTTCTCTTTCTCTATCTTCTTCTTTTTGATGTTCCTCTTGATGCTTTTCTCCTTTTGTTTCAAGTTTTACATTCTCTGGTGTTACAATTATATTTTGCGTAAAACCTTTTCCTCCAGAAGTAGTTCCGCCATTTTTCTTTTTCTTTTTTTCTAAGAAATATGATGGTATAATCTGCATAACTTTTTTATATGCTTCTTTAAATGCTTCTTTTCTTTTTTCATCTTTATCAGAAGCTATTATTTCTTCTGGTGTTTCTGTTGGATTATACCCAAATAAAGATACTTTATCTTTTGACATATTATCCGTTCCTTTCATTTATAGGAGTACATTTTAATTCATATAGTCTCTAAGCTTTTTGCTACGGCTTGGGTGTCTAAGTTTTCTTAAAGCTTTTGCTTCTATTTGCCTTATTCTTTCTCTTGTAACTTCAAATACTCTACCTACTTCTTCAAGTGTTCTGGCTTTTCCATCTTCAAGCCCAAATCTTAGTTTTAGGACTTTTGCTTCTCTTGGTGTTAGAGTATTCATTACATCTTCAAGTTGTTCTTTTAATAAAGTGTACGCTGCTGAGTCCTGTGGTGCTGGTGAATCGTCGTCTGGAATAAAATCTCCTAAGTGACTATCATCTTCTTCTCCTATTGGTGTTTCAAGTGACACTGGGTCTTGTGCAATTTTTTGTATTTCCATAACTTTATCAATAGGCATTTCTAATTCTGCAGATAATTCTTCTGGGGTTGGCTCACGTCCAAGTCTTTGAAGTAAGTGTCTTGATGTACGTATTAGTTTATTTATTGTTTCTACCATATGAACTGGTATTCTTATTGTTCTTGCTTGGTCTGCAATTGCTCTTGTTATAGCTTGTCTTATCCACCATGTTGCATAGGTACTAAACTTATAACCTTTTTCATAGTCAAACTTTTCTACTGCTTTTATTAATCCCATATTTCCTTCTTGTATTAAGTCTAAAAATAGCATTCCTCTTCCTAGATATTTTTTAGCAATACTTACTACTAATCTTAAGTTTGATTCTGCAAGTTTTTGTCTTGCTTCTTCATCTCCTTTGATTATTTTTTGAGCAAGTTCTAGTTCTTCTTCATATGTAAGAAGTGGAATTCTACCTATTTCTCTTAAATACATTCGAACTGGGTCATCTATATTTATCCCATCTATTTCTTGAATTGCAGAATCGCTAATATCAACTTCTTCTATACTTTCTAATTCATCAATATCAGGCTCTACATCTTCAAAGTCATCTTTTAATAAATCTACACCTATTTCTTCAAATGCATCAAATACTTTATCTATTTCTTCTGGATTTACATCTTCTAATTCTGATGCAAGTTCTCCATAAGTAATACTTCCTTTTTCTTTTGCTTTTGATAAAATTTTGCTTACTTTATCTTTACCAGGTACTTGTTCTTGCTTTTCTTTTTTCTTTTCTTCTGCATTATTTTTTTCTATCTTGTCATCTTTTTTTGTTTTGATTTCTTCTGGTTTATCTTCTTTTTTTACATTCACCTTTATAGGAGCCTGTTCTTTAGTTTTTTCCTCTTTTTTCTTTTTGGCTGCTACTGTCTTATTTGTTATTTTATCTTCTTTAGAAGTCTCTTCTTTTTTGGTCTTATTTTTTGTTTCTTCTTTGCTCACTTTGTATAGGCCTCCTTTACTTTATACTAACTAATTTTTTACTTATTTCTTTTAGTCTGTCTTCTATCTTTTTCGATTCTTCTTTATCTAAATCTTTTGATACTAGTTTTTTTAATATTTCTGATTTTTCTTCTTGCAACTTTTCTTTTATAAATTTACCAGTTAAATCCTCTACTGCTTTACTAGTATCTCTTATGTCTTGCTCTTTTGATAATATGTATGTAATATGGCTTAAAAGCTCTTCTTTTCCTTCAAACAAACCTATTACATTACTAATATCTCCTTTTTCTAATTCTTCATACAAAATTTTCATAATTTTTCTATTTTCTTCGTTTTTAAAGTCTTCTGGAGATATGTCATTTTTTATTTTTTGATAAACGTTTTGTCCTTCGTTTATGAGAAGTAATATCATTAAATTTTCTTTTGCAGCACTTGCACTTGTATCTTCTTTTTTAATGCCGCTTAATTTGTGGTTTGTTTGCATAACTTTGCCTATCTAACACTTTTTCGCCCTTAGAATTTGCATATTCTAGCTTATTTATCTCCCCGTATATAGCCTCTTTCGATATTTTGTATGTGTCAGATATTTTTTCAATATATACTTCTTTTTCAAATTTGTTTTGGGTCTTAAGTAATATTTTGCAAGCTTCGTTTAAAAATTTAATTTTGTCATTTGCTTGACTTAAATCTAAATTTTGTTTTAGATTTTTTACTTTAAATTCAACTAAAGATATCGCATTTTTCAAGTACAGTTCGAACTTCCCGCTGCCATACTTTACAACAAATTCATCTGGGTCTTTTGCACCTTCTAGTTGCAAAATTCTAATATCATATCCTAAATTTTGCAAAATCTCTAGTCCTCTCATTGTTGCCCCTTGACCTGCTGCATCTGAATCATATCCTATAATTATTTTAGATTTGTATCTTTTTAAGAGTCTTCCTTGTGCTTCTGTAAGAGCTGTTCCAAGTGATGCTACTGCATTGTCTATTCCTCTTTGATGCAGCGATACTGCATCCATATACCCTTCTACCATTATTAAGAAATCTTTTTCTGTCTTTTTTGCAATATTTAGGGCATATAAATTTCTTCCCTTATTGTAACATATGGTATCTGGAGAATTGACATATTTTGGTTTTGCATCATCTAAGGCTCTACCGCCAAATGCAATTACCCTATCTTTTACATCTTTTATAGGAAACATAAGCCTTTTTTTAAATGCATCATTTGGCATGCCTGACGATGATTTTATAACTAGCCTAGATTCATATATTTCTTCATCATTAAAACCGCTTCTTTTAAGTTCTTTATATAAATCATCAAAGTTTCCCGAATATCCTATTTGGAATTTTTTTAGAGTATTGTTGTCTAATTTTCTCTTTTTTACATATTCTTGCGCTTGTTTTGCATTTGATGTATATAGATTATTGTGAAAATATTCTGCTGCGACTTTATTTACTTCTAAAACTTTCTCTTTTAGGATTACCTTTTTTTGCTCTTCTTCACCCAACTCTATTTTAGGTAAAGTAATACCTGCTCTTTCTGCTAGTATTTCAATTGCTTCTTTAAATTCAATATTTTCTATTTTCTTTAAAAAGCCTATTGCATCTCCACCGAACTCCACATCCAAAACAATGGAAAATCTGCTTTGATTCAGATACTGAAAAAGATGGTGATTTCTCGTTATGAAATGGACAAAGCCCAAAATAGTTTCTGCCATGTCTTTTTAATCCTACGTATCCCGAGATTACGTCTACTATATTGATATTTGCTTTTATTTCCTCAATCAAGCCATTATCATATCGTACCATCTTATTCCCTTCCTTTAATCATATTATTATATTCGACAGATATTTTATAAATCCTTCTATATTATGTCGATTAATCTTGGTATAGGAAAATTTATGTGTTAATTATTTTTTTTGGTATTTTTATGCTGCTAAAAGATTTTTTATTATTTTTTGATAAATTTTGACAAAGATAGTGAAATTTATTATAATTTAGTAATAGGAGGAATGCTTATGGGATTTAGTGTTAGTTTACCAAAAATATTATATTTAACATTGCTAATATCAAAATTTGCAAGGAATGAGAAATATTATAATACAAATGATTTAATAAAAATTGCTAATAATTTAAAACCAGAATTAGTAAGATTAAGAAAAGATAAAAACGATTATAAATTTTTAGACGATACAAACTTTGGGGGTCTAAGAGGCAATTTTTCTACTGTTTTAACTTTTAGAGGTTTTGTTAATAGAAACAATACATACATAGCATATTATGGTCTTGGAAGTAATGATAGACTATTTAATGCTTTTAAAAAAGGAGAAATAATTTTAGATTCTCAAAATTATTGTGCTTATACAAACAATATAGAATTAAAAAATCTTTTAGAAAAAGAAGTAAATAATTTTACTATAAGAGAAAATCAAGCTCATATCAAAAAATTTCTAGAAAAAAATAACAATTTTCCTCTAAAAAGAGATACTGTTAATTTTCCTAAAATAGCAGTCTTAAAATCTGAAAATAATCAGTATTTTTTAAGAATACTATTTAATACTTTTAAAGCAGATAATATTGTTGAATTTAATATGTTCAATTATTTAGAAGGTGCTAAAATTAAGCAATTTAATATTCACCCACTATTTGTAGTTCCATCTTATGATAATGCTTGGGAAGAGTTTTATGTAATAGATAGCAAGGAAATATTATTAAATCATCCATTATTTATTAATTTCGATAAAAGAACAAAAAGATTTTATGATAATAACAAAAATGAATATTCTTATTATACTTTAGATGAAAGTTTAGAAAAACTATCAAATCAAAGTGGAAATATTCCAGAAAGATTATCTTATGACTGGCAAAAAGTGAGAGTAGAATTAGTTGATGATTATGTAGAAAGAACATCTGAAGTTCAAAAAGATGAATTTTCTTTATTTCTTAAAAATTTCTTGAACTGGAAAAAGTCATTTTCTATTTATGGAAAAGATGTAGTTGATATTACTGTTTCTTCTTCAGGGGGTCCTGACGTAATTCTAACTTTTTCCGGAGGAACAACGCAAAAAATGGAATTAGAGCATAAATGGAATAATTATATTTTGCATAAGCATTATACTAGTCAAGTATGGAAAGATGCATGGTTATATGCAGATGAAGAATGGGACTTTGATAAAATTGTACAAATATTTAGTCCTTATTTATCAAAATATATTAATAGTATTCCAAAAGTTTTTCTGTGTGTTAATAATAAGACTAACCAAAAAGAATGTTATGAAGTAGACTGGAACAATTTAACATTAAAAAAAATAGATATAAAAGATTAATATTTAAGGAGAAATTTTAATTTCTCCTTAATACATATAAATATTCTAATAATTTGTTATTTCCTTTACCTTGAGTTGAATGCTTATAGCCATTAGTTTTTACATTAACGTTATCATAATATTTTCTACATATTTTTTCTAGCTCTTCAGATTCAATTACGCCTTTGTTTGAATAGCTTATTACTAAGTTAGAATTATTTCTTTTGCAGTATTTAATAATATTTTCAAATTCATTACTTACCTTATTTTTATAACAAAAGTCTGACATAAATCTATCATCTCTATATTTTGCCTTATAAGATACTGTAGGGTTATCATATTTTACTATTGTTTCTAAAATATGATAGAATCTAGAATATTGTTCTCCCGAATATGGTGAATCTAAATAAAAAGTTTCAACATTTTTTATTTCATCTAATTTTATAAGTTCTTTATAGTCTAAATTAAATGATTTGTTTTGCATATTATTATTTATAATATTTTTAAAGTCATTAGATTTTTCTATAAATTCCTCCCATACATCCATATTTCTTAAAGGAATTATTCTCTTGTGTTCTTTAGGCATATATTGAGCAAAATGCCCTGTTGTAGATTGTACTTTGCACATGACACTCATTAATACAGTTAGATATAGATTTTTCTTACTTTCTTCTTCAATTTGCTCAATTGCATATCTTATTGAATCAATATCTTTACATTGTGTATCAGAAAAATATGTATCTGAATATATTTTATAAAAGAAATCATATTGCATTTCTTTTAAATTTTTTCTATAATTATCTTCTAAATCTTCTTTTGCGCTTTTCTCATTTATAGTAACTGTGTTATTCTCTATTAACGCTTTAGAAATGCACTCGCTATATTTTTGGACATCGTTTGCATATATTATATATTTATTTTTTAAAGCATATCCTACTGAATTAGTCCCACTCATCAAATCACATACTATTGAATTTTGAGTTGTAATATCTTCTATTTCTGGTATAATAAAATCTAATAATTTATTTTTATTGCCCATATACCTTATTGTTTGAATATTATCATACATTATATTTTCTCCCAAATTATTATATAATCATGTGTTATTATATCACTATATGTATTTCTTGCTGTTGTTAATGACCTACTATTATTGTTTATTTCATCCAAAAATACATCTTTCAAGTTGAATCCATTTTTTTCTGCTATAAGTGTTAAAAACTCCCCTGTTGGAATTTTTTTCTTTTTCATTTTACTGTCAGATATTTTCATAACTAAATATTTATTTTGCTTTAGCAACTTTGACATTTTAATTATAACCTTTTCCATCTTGTTAAAAAAATCTCCAATTATTTTAGCACTTTTTGTATCAATAGTATACATATAATTAATTAAATTATTAATTTCTTGATAATTTGTTAATTCAATATCTTTACACTCCTCTTTTTTTAGTTTGTCATTTCCTATCATATTACGTGCTAAATTATTATACTCTCCTAATGTTTTTATAACTTCCATCCAATACATCTCAAGTTTAAGTGTTTCTATATAACGCACCGATGAAATATAAGGAGGATTTGTGACAATTAAGTCAACTTTATTTTCATATTTATCTAAATCTATTTGTGTTGAATCTCCCTCTAATATATCTGTGTAGTTGCTATTATTTTCATATATTGTATAAGATTTTGCTCTTGCTTTAACTGCTCTTTTAAATGAGGCCTTTACATCTGTATGTATTTTTCCTTCTTCTTCTAATTGATGCATTCTTTTACTAAACCCTGGGAATACATGTCTTGTGTCAGCATTACTTACATTTTTAATAATTGCCGATAATGTTAATAAATAAAATTTCTTATACTCAATACCATAATTTTTATTTTTTTTAAAATATTTATCTATATCTTTTTTTATTCTTATTAAATCTTCTTGTACGAATTCTTTAAACCAGTGGTCTCTATTCATAATATAAGGTTTTTCGCTATCTTTAATTTCTGAATTGTCTTTTTCTATAATATCTAATAATTCATCATTTATTTTATCTAAAATTTTTAAATCTAAATTATAA
>CANSWM010000055.1 GCA_947650745.1 uncultured Clostridium sp.
TTTGTTTTAGCAACTTTAAGAATAGGATATTCTTTATTGAATTTTTTTATATCTAAATTTTCAATATTACTTTTATCAGATGTTAAGATAACAACTTCTACATCGTTCTTCTTTTTAGCTAACATTTTTAAAACACTATCATCAATATAATTGTCTATAATTAAGATTTTTTTATTTGCTTTTTTTATAATATCTATTATTATGCTATATGCATCATATATTTGACCATCAAAAAATATTCTTTGTTTGATATTTTCTTCCAGTTGAAGTTGATTAAAGACTTCATCAAATTTTTTATCATGTTCTAATAATTTATGTTCTACACTAGTCAGTCTTTCAAATATTTGTCCATTAATCATTAAAAATTTTCGCATTTCAATAAATGCTTTCATAATATTTACACTAACACTTACTGCGATATCACTTTTTAACAAAGCTGATAACATTGCTATACCTTGTTCAGTAAATACATAAGGTATATATTTTCTATGTTGTCCTCTTCCATTTTCGTTTAAGGTGACAAATTGGCACCTTAAAGATTCCAAATTCATTTTCATTCAATTGAAAACAAAATTCTTCTGGAAATCGCTTTATATTTCTTTTTACCACACGATTTACATATTTAGTCTCACAATGGTATATATTTGCCACATCACTATCTAGCATAACCTGTTTACCTCTTATTGTGTATATTAAGTTTTTTATATCTTCGATAGTCAATTCATTTTGAATTGCCAATTTATTTTCTTCCATGATTTCACATCCTTTTCTTACTTTATACATTCTAAAACATTTGTTCTTCGATGTCAAGACTTTTGCAATTTTTAATATTAAAATTTATACTATTGAAAAGATACAATGCAACTTTATTTTGCTGTGCTGAATCCATTTCCATAATTTTAGATGAAACAAAAATTGTATAAGGATAGTTTGCAAAGTTAACAGTAGTAGTTCTGTATTCTATATTAATTCCTTTTAGCAAGTTATCAAAATATTTATACATTTCTTTTTTATCATATTCTAAATTAGTATGGCTGTAATTATCACACATACATATTGCTAATCTTAATTTATTTTCTAAATCCATATCTTTTATCATTTCTATTACATAATTTATTTTTTCATCATTCATATTTTTTAGTTCCTTTCAATTTTTATTTTTGGGGTATGTGGTGTAAAACCCATATTAAAATTTGTGTGGGAGTACAAATTCTATTAGCTGCTAGGAAACAAATTTTGCATTTGGCGTATAGACAAATGCAGTGCTTGCTAGGACAAGAATTTTTAAGTTTTAAAAAATTATATTTTTTCTAGTAGTATTTTTGAATTCATTTTCTGTAAAATTTTCAAACCGCTTTATGCAATTTCTGATGGAACTCTTGGTATTAATGTTAAATAATCTACTACATTTTCGTCCTCAATATATGGACAATTTATAATTCCATTTTCATAAAAATTCTGTTTTAGCAATTCATTATATATTGTTAAAGTATCATTATCATATTCATTATTTGCAATTTTTGTATTAGAAAACACAAAATAATCTTCTTGTAATTTTTCTAATTCTTGTTTGTTAATTGCTTCTTTATAATGAAATCCAACATTATTATTTTTCAGTATTTTATATAAATAATTGATGTAGTCTGTACTACTTTTTGATATAAATTCTTCTGTGAATTTTATATTTGTTATTTCAATATTGTAGTTTTTACCTCTTTTAATTTCGATGCAATCTATTAACCTTTTAATCAATTCTTTCTTCAATTTTCTATTTAAACTCTCAAAAATAAATGAAAAACTTAATTTGTTTTTGAAAATAAATTCATCGTTTTCAGTAGAATAATCTAATTTTTTTAATAGTTCTATTGTATATTCTTTAAAGTCATTATTAGGATCAATTTGCTTTCTTTTCTTATTTAAGTTTTCTATTTCTTTCTTGATACTATCATTTTTATTGTTAATAGTTTCAACATTTAAAGTAGAATCTAAATATAAATCTACTAATTTTTTCTCTTGCATTTTTAGCTTGTCAATAGCTTTTTCTATATCTTTAATATCCTTTGTTTTGGTTGAATTACATACTATAATTTCATTATCCATATCATACATATACCTTGTTAATTCATTTAAAACTCTCGACAATTTTTCCTCAATTTTATCTGAACTATAATGTATTCCTTTTGATTTACAATTAGGATTTTTACAAGTTAAATGATAATATACTTTTTCTTTTGGTATTCCACTATACTTAAAAGAGTTAGTAGAAGATAAAATCTTGCCACAAGTAGGACATCGCACAATACCAGTAAATAAGTGAATATGCTCTCCATAATTTGAATGCTTATTTCTTTCTAAAACTTTCCTTGTAATATTCCATGTTTCCATATCTATAATTGGCTCGCAATAGTTTTCGACTCTTAATATATCTTGTGGTTTTCTACAATATTTGCCATATTCAAATATTCCAATATAAATAGAATTAGTAAGCATTTTATAAACTCTATCTGTTGTCCATTTGCCACTTTTTAAATAAAATTTATTATCTCTCATAGTCGTTGCAATACTTCTAGTTGATTTACCTTGCTTACATAGTTCGAATATTTCTTTAATTATTTGTGCTTCAATAGGCTCTAAATCTTGTATTACTTCAAACTCAAACATAAAAAATGCCCTCCTTTCTGGAAAGAGAACATTTTTGATATTTTATTAAGTTCAATTCATCTTTTCTAAAAATGAAAAAACTTACGAAATCCTTCAAAGTTCGTAAGTTGCTATAAATTGGAGCTACTGGGGAGAATCGAACTCCCGACCTACAGGTTACGAATCTGTTGCTCTACCAACTGAGCTACAGTAGCAAAATTAATAAAATAATTTTATCATAAAAATTTTAATAAATACATACTTTTTTGAAAAAAAGATATAATAAAATTAATGTTTCTTTAAAATAAACTACACAAGTATTGATTTTCTCCGAAAAATAGTATAAAATATATAAAAGTTAATTATAATAAAACTAAGGGAAGATTTAAAAGGAGGAAATATTTATGGCAGAAGTATATATGGCAGGAGATCTTAGAAATGGAACAACATTTGAATTAGATAGTCAAGTATTTAAGGTAGTTGAATTTCAACATGTAAAACCAGGAAAGGGAGCAGCTTTTGTTAGAACAAAGATAAAGAATGTAATAACAGGTGCAGTAATAGAAAGAACATTTAACCCATCAGAAAAATTACAAGGAGCAGAAGTAGAAAAAAGAGATATGCAATATTTATATAATGATGGTGATTTATACTACTTTATGGACAATGAAACATATGAGCAATTACCACTTAATAAAGAACAATTAGGAGATAGCCTAAAATACATAAAAGAAAATATGAATGTAAAAACATTATCTTTTAAAGGTAAAGTTTTCTCAGTAGAACCACCAATGTTTGTAGAATTAGAAGTTACATATACAGAACCAGGATTTAGTGGCAACACTACAACAACATCTGGAAAGCCAGCAAAATTGGAAAATGGTTTAGAAATAAGTGTACCTCTATTTATTGAAATAGGAGATATAATTAGAATAGACACAAGAACTGGCGAATATATGGAAAGAGTTTAAGGAGTTTTTTAAGATGGCAAATTTAAAGAAAAAGTTTAGTGAGATTTTAGAAGATATAGAAAAGAATATAAAAAATAAAGAAGATTTAGACTATATAAAATCTCAAATGTATAATGTTTCATTAATATTTTTAGATGAAGTAGATAAACTTACAGAGCTTAGTTTAGATAGATTAAATGTAATGATAGATAGAGAAAAGGAACTAGCTAGAAAAATAGCTAAGATGGAAAAAATTATAGATAATCTAGAAAAAGAAGTATTTATTGCGCCAGAGGGAGACTTTGAAATTATATGCCCATATTGTAATGCAGAGTTTATACAAGATTTAGCAAGTGGATTAGAGCATGAAGTAAGATGCCCTGAATGTGGAAATGTTATAGAATTAGACTGGCATGAAGAAGACGGATGCTGTGGACATCATTGTGAGGGTGAGTGCAACTGTGAAGATTGTGAAGACTGTAAAGAAGATGAAGACGAAGAAATTGAAGAAGATAATGGTGAAGATGATATGTAAAATGAGAGCCAAAGTATTATAAAATTAATGCTTTGGTCTTTTCTTTTTTTAAAGCTTTACTTCTACAAAATCTAAAGGGTTTTTAGAAATCCCATTAATTTTTATAGCAAAATGTAAATGGCAACCAGTAGTAGAACCATTAGTAGGTTTACCATTTTTATCAGTATATGGATTATTCAAAACATCATATACATTAAAAGGCCCAACTTGACCAATAACTTGTGAGCGTTCAACACTATCCCCGAACCTTTACAAGAAACGTAGGTGAAACATGACAATATACAGCTTTTGTATCTTTGTTTTCTAATATTATTGTATACCCGACCGACTTCCACTAAAGCCAGTATATGTGATAGTACCGTGACATTGCAGCTAAGAAATATGTATCTTCACTTGCTGGAATATCAATGCCAGAGTGATAAGAGCCCGAACCTTTAAGCTGTAAATTTCTATATCCAAAATACGAAGAAATATAGTAAGAATTAGGAATAGGCCAAGTATATCCGCATTTTACTTACATAGATATCATCAGGATTTATACCGAAGTCTACATAATCAAATGAAGAATGTGAAGAAAAAATACAAACAATAATTGTAATAATAGTAATAAAAATGAAAGAATAAGAAAATAAATTTTTCAAAACTTTAAGCTACCTCCTTAAAATAATAAAAGTAGCCTCAAACCGAATAATATATCTATTTATTTTTTTTAAATGCAAAAAATTTACTGATAAAAAAGTTAAGAATTATAACAAAAATTGAAATAATAACTTTGCTTAAAAGTTTTTGCACGGAAAGTATATTAAATAATAAATAAAAACCGAGCAGCTTCTAGAACCATTGTAAAAGCACGACCTAATATAAATTTATAAAACTCATTTAATCTTTCTTTTAACCCACTTGTAGTAGAATTGAACACAAATTTTCTATTTGTAAAATAAGCAAATAGAACAGCAAGTATTATAGCAATTATATTAGATAAGTTTTCATCTAAACTGATAAGAGTAAGTAGATAAAAAACTACAAAATTAACAAGAGTGGTAAGAACACCAAAAATAATGTAAAGAATAACTTCTTTAGTTAATACTTTTTTTATTAATGCATTTAGTTTTTCCATTATTACTCCCAAATAAAAAATTGATAGGACATTATTGCTCGAATGTGAACTACTTTAGATTTTTTTCACAACATTAACAAAGCTTACTTTTTTGCGAAAATACATCATCTGTGTCTTTAGATAGAAGGTATTTTGTTTATAAATTTCCTACCCTATGTATTGAATATAATTTTCTAAATCATTATTATACTAACATATTTATTATCATTTGTCTATACCTAAAGGCATTTAAATTTAAATACTTTTTCATTTAGTAAATTGAAAAATAAAAATAACAAATATTGACTTTTGAATATGCTATTGATAAAATAATATTGAATAAAAGGGGGAAAACAAATGAAAAAAGAAAGAGGAATAACACTTATTTCTTTAATAATCACAATCATCATCCTTATTATTTTAGCAGCAGTGACTGTGTATTTTGTTGTACAAACAGATATAATAGAAAATGTGCTAAGTGCATCAGAAGAAACAAATAAACAGACAGCAACAGAAAAAATAAATTTGAAGATAACAAATTGCCAAATAAACTATTATGCGATTGAAAAGAGGATGCCAACATTGCAAGAGATGGCAGATGATTTATGTGAGGACGAGGAGATTCAATATGTGACAACTAAAACTCAGACTGCAAGTTTAGACAAAGTGCCAATAGGAACAGCAGATTCAATATTTACCAAATTATATGATTATCCATATGAGTTTGAAATAAATAGTTCATTACAATTAGCAAGTATCAATGGAATAAAACTAGATAAAGCAGAAAATAATGAAAAAACGTTTGTTGTATTTTTAGATGGAAAAGAAATAGACTATTTTCCTGAAATAAATAATAATGTAAAATTAATTTCAGCAAATGCTACAAATGGTGCAAAAATAGAAATTGATGAAAATAATTTTAATATAAAAATTAGTAATTTATCAAATGTAAATACTAAATTTCAATTAAATTATATGACAATAAATGACTATAAAAAGCTAATGGAATTAGCTGGAATACAATCTAATTTTAGTAATATATACGAGCTTATAAGTGACCAAGAAGCATTAGAAAAAGTATTTGCATCTAATGAAGCAACACAATATATATTAAAGAGTGAAGAACTTATAAAGGCAATTAGAGATAGCCAAGCTGCAATGAACAATATAGCTAATTCAGAAAAATTAATGTATAAAATAATAAAGAATGACGAGTCAAGAAATATTATCCTTAATAGTTCATATATATCACTAATAGATAATGCTTCAGTAAAAGCTCCTACATTAAGTAATGATAATGGTAAAATAATTTACTCATCATGTATGAATGGTTATTATGCATGGAGTTGCTTTGACGAAAATAACACTACTACTTGGAGACCTGTTCATGGAGAGAACTTTTTACAAACGTATATAGGTTATAATTTTGGCGAGGATTTAATATGTTATAAAATTGGAATTAGGTTGATTAATGGACAATATTCAACTAAAACAAGACAAGCAACTTTTGAATCAAGTATAGATGGAAGCAATTGGAATAAGTTAATAGATACATTTTCTATAACACCTAGTAATACTGAAACATATTATTATTACCCTACTAATATGAATGCTGGGAAATATTTTAGATTTAAAGGTGTTTCTGGTGATACTTTGCAAGAATATGGACAATATGCACATGATGTTGCAATTTTACAATTTTATTGTGTAAAAGTAGTAAATGATTAACTATAAAAAAAGTAGGATTTTTTAAAAATTTCCTACTTTTTTAATTTTATATTTATTGAAAATTTATTAGTAAAGCAAATAAGGTTCATATTAGGGAAATATGGCAGGGGTACTAGGACTCGAACCCAGACTTGTGGTTTTGGAGACCATCGTGCTAACCATTGACACTATACCCCTGTGTACTTTATATATATTAGCATATATGAATAAAATATGCAAGTAAAATATTTGAAATATTAATGAAATTTATATTTGAGTCAAGTGTCGCATATTTGGTGGAGATGACAAAAGTTCTCCTTTATATATCAAGTCTTTTCTTCATTTTGTTGACAGAAGTGTTGACAATTTTGCAATTAATCACTCATAAAGGCATATAAATTTACTCTAATTTTATTAGTGATACTCGAATTTACAAAATTTATTATAGCTATTATACAGTAAGCAATAATTTTATTCAAGTAGTACTTTGCTAATATATTTTGCTATATGTGGCTAAAATCCATAAAAATGTCAAAATTCTATTTTGATATTTTTATGGGTTATCGTGGAAGAGTTTGAGAAACCGAGAAAGGTTTCTCATCAGTTTAGCTTTTAAGCTAAACTGCATTATAACAATATGCCAATATTGTTATAACACGATTATAATATTCAAATAAACTTTTAAAGTTTATGTTATTTGTTGTTCTTTGTAAAAAGATTACAACAAATATGAATATTTAATCGTGCATAAAAGGATTATTAAGGAAAACTTTAGTTGTCCTTAATCACACGGAACTTCTGTGAAGTTCTAGTGTGTTAGAACTTCAAGAAAGTTATATATAGAAAAATTAAAGGAGGTATTTATTTTGCTTGAGCCTACGAAGGCTATCTTAAAAGAAAAGGAATAGAAAAAATGAGTTATGCAATAATTAGAAATGCTAACTACAAAAAAGATAATCTTGCAGGATTATACAAACATAACGAAAGAAAAAATACAAACTATTCTAATAAAGATATTAACAAAAATAATTCTATAAAAAACTATTCAATTAAACAATGCAATACTACATATTCAAAAGCTATTAACGAACTAATTAAAACTAATGATTTAAAATGTAGAATAACAAGTTATACTAATTTAGTTTGTGAATTTATTATTACTTCTGACAAAGAATTTTTTGAAAAAATTGGAGAAGAAGAAACAAAAAGATATTTTCAAACCGCCTACAACTTTGTTGCAAATTATAAAAATCTAGGAGAACAATACATTTTATCTGCAAAAGTTCATTTAGATGAAAGTACACCCCATCTACACTTAGTATTTGCTCCAGTTATTCAAACTAAAGATAAAAACGGAAATCAAGGAAAAAAAATTGCTTGTAGTGAATATTGGAAAGGCAAAGACAGTTATAAAAAACTACAAGATAATTTCTATAAATATATTACTGAAAATGGATTTAATTTAGAACGTGGCAAAGAACGAGAAGTCGAACATTTAAGCACAGAAAAATTAAAGCAAGTTACTAACTACGAAAATATAAAATATGAATTAACGCAAGAAGAAATACAGCCATTAGAAACTAAAAATACAGCTTTAATATTAGCACAGAATAAAGAATTAGCTAAATATGTAAATAAACTAAAATTGCATTTAAGCAAGTCTTATACTGCAATAGAAACCATGAATAAATTACAAAAGCAAAATACTGATTTGCAATATGAAAATCAAGAATTAAAAAGAGAAAATCATAAATTAAAGAATTACATAAATAAAACTTTTGAAGTTGTAAAACACCTTTTTAATTTTCCTTTAGATACTTTTAAGCGATTAGTTGATAATTTTGTAAAAAGTTTTGATAAAGATAATTTGTAAAATATTAGAGCAGATAATTACTATAAATTATCTGCTCTATAACTTGTAATTTATCTGTTTTCTTATATTTGCGATTTATAAAAATCTCCAAATGATGCCATCGTATTTAACATTTTACCTAATTCCAATCCTAAATCCGTCATACCATATTCTACTTTTGGTGGATTAGTTTTATAGTCTTTTCTGTAAATAATACCATCACTTTCAAGTTGCCTTAAATTATCTGTTAATACCTTTTGAGATATACCATCTAGTGATTTTAATAATTCATTAAATCTCCAAGTTCTACTCATCAAATTTCTTATGATTAATAATTTCCATTTGCTACCTATTAAAGAAACTGTTGTAGCAACAGGACATTCTGGTAATTCATTCATATTTCTCATTTTCTCATCTCCCATAAATTTATTAGCATTATATCACATATTACTAAATTAGTACATAGTTACTTTAAAGTGCGTACTTGTTTTTTATAATGTGTTTGATATAATTCCATCATAATATAAATTAAAGGAGGAATATTAAAATGTCAAATTACAAAAAAGTGAGTTTAGAAAATGCACCAAGAGTAGAATTACATGATAAATTAGGTTTAACAGGGGCTGAAATTAGTATCAATACTATTTCTGCTGGGGAATGTGTTCCTTTTATTCATTCTCATAAACAAAACGAAGAAATTTATTATGTAGTATCTGGAACTGGTAAAGCAATTATCGACAATGAAGAAGTTAATTTAGTTACAGGAGATTGGGTAAGAATTTCTCCAAAGGCAGAACGACAATTTTTTGCTTCTAAAGATAATTCAATTTCTTACATTTGTATTCAAACAAAAGAAAATTCGCTTGAAGAATTTACTGCAAATGATGCCATTATAAAATAATTGTAAAAAATCTCTGAATGTATAATTTTTCAGAGATTTTCACTTTTTATATCTTATCTTTTTTGTAACTACAAAATTGTAATTTGTTATTTACTACATTGGTTTAAGATTTTTATTAAGTCTATCCACCATCCAAGCGATTCTTTTTTTTCTTCCATCATCTGTCTTGGCATCAAAATAGGCTTTAGCATAGGTTTTCTTTACTGATGGAGACATAGACTGAAAATTTATATAAGCAAGTTCATGTTCTTTTAATATAACAGATAACTCTAAAATATGCTCCTCTGTTATTTCCATAGATTTTGGAGCATTCCATTGTCCATTATTTTTTGCTTCTTCTATTTTCTTTCTACCATATTCAGTCATAAGTCCTCGTTCTTCAAGAC
>CANSWM010000056.1 GCA_947650745.1 uncultured Clostridium sp.
ATTCTGGCCCTGTGGCGGGAGTTGATGGTGAAACACAGACTTATTCTATAAACAGTTTATCTGGAACAAAAGAGAAGCCTACTACTAATCCAGAGACATATGAGGCAGATGGTAGTTTAAAGTGGAGAGTATTTGGAATAGAAGATGGTAAATTACTACTAATATCAGATAACCCTACTAGCTATACACTTAACTTAAGAGACAGTAATGGATATAACAATGGAGTAGGATTGCTAGACGGAATATGTAAAGCGAATTATATAAATAGTGAATATAGAGAAATAGAAGTAAAGAATTTGAAGATAGAAGATGTGCAAAAAGTATCAACAGATTACTGGACAGAATACACTAGTGGGCATGGAATATATGGAACAGGGACAAAGACATATACAGCAGCGAAATCAAAGTATCCAAATTATTGGAATAGTCATGATAAAGCAGATACAGTACCATTTAATGAAAGAAGTAAGCAAAGAGAGTGGGTAACAGGAAGTAGTGGAGGAACAACAGGGGGGAGATTTAGACAGTCATATTGGACCCATAGCTATTCATCAAGTGCAAAAGAGACAGAATGGAAGGACCCAAAATACTATGAATTAATAATAAGCCCAACAAATAATAGTAGTTATTACCCAGAATACAGGCTGTCTTCCCGCTATGTCTATTTGTACTCTGACTATTGCTTCTTCGGCTTGCCGCGTGTGTATTCGGGCAGTGTGCTCGGTGCCAGCACTTTCTGCTCGGACGGTGGAACGTATAGCTCTGCGTATGCGCTTCGCCCCCTAGTTTCTATTCCTCTGACATCCTGCATGATTACAGCTCCTGGAACCAATCGGTGCTGATTACCACATTTCTCCAAAATAAAAATAAAAAAATATTCCAATTTGAAATTCTATATGATAAAATAATCTGTAAGAAAAATATGATTATATTTTTCTTACAGATTAATACCTATATAGAGGGTGAAAATTATGATAAATTTTACAAAAATGGAAGGGCTAGGGAATGATTATGTATATATCGACTGCACTCGGTATGAGTGAGAAAGATATATCTTACGTATCTTCCCTAGCTAGTTTTATGAGCGATAGGCATTTTGGTATCGGCTCAGATGGACTTATTTTGATATGCAAAAGTGAGAATTATGATTTTAAAATGAAGATGTTTAATCAGGATGGAACAGAGGCAGAAATGTGTGGAAATGGAATAAGGTGTTTTCGGAAAGTTTGTGTATGATAAAGGGCTTACAAGGAAAAAAGATTTGGAAATTGAAACACTTGCAGGGGTAAAGAGGCTTAAGCTTTTTGTAGATAGTGCTGATAAGGTAAAGGAAATAACGGTTAATATGGGAAAACCAATACTTGAATCAAAGCAGATACCAGTTGTTTCAGAAGAGGAAGTTGTTAAAAATTTAAAAATTAAGGCATTAGATAAAGAGTTTACATTTACATGTGTATCTATGGGAAATCCACATGCTATAACTGTTGTTGATGATGTAGATAGTTTTGATGTAAAAAAATATGGAAGAGTTTTAGAAGTAGATGAGCATTTTCCCAAAAAAGCAAACATAGAATTTATACAAGTACTAGATAGAAATACTGTTAAAATGAGAGTATGGGAAAGAGGTACTGGAGAAACTCTTGCATGTGGAACAGGGGCATCTGCTGTATGTGTTGCTTGTACGTTAAATGGATTTGTAAATGAAAAAGAAGAAGTTTTGGTAAAACTTCTTGGAGGAGATTTGAAAATTAAGTGGGATGAGACTGTTTTGATGACAGGACCTGCAAAAGTGGTGTTTGACGGAAGTTTTGAACCTAAAAAAGTTTAGAAACAAGGAGATTTTAGTTATGATAAATATAAATGAGAATTTTTTAAATGTAAAACAAAGCTATTTGTTTTCTGAAATAGCAAAAAGGATAGAGGATTATAAAAAACAAAATCCAAATGCGGATATTATAAAGTTAGGGATAGGCGATGTAACTCTCCCACTTGCTAAAGCTGTTGTAGAAGCTATGCATAAGGCAATAGATGAGATGGCAAAAAAAGAGAGCTTTAGAGGCTATGGACCAGAACAAGGATATGATTTTTTAAGAGAAAAAATAGTAGAATTTGATTATAAAAAAAGAGGAATACAAATAGAAAAAGATGAGGTTTTCGTATCAGATGGCGCAAAGTGTGATACTGGAAATATTGTTGATATTCTTGGAACTGATAATACTGTTTGTATAACTGACCCAGTTTATCCTGTGTATTTAGATACAAATATAATGTCTGGAAGAAAAAACATTGTGTATATGAAATCAAATGCAGAAAATAATTTTATTCCAGAGATTCCAAAAGAAAAGGTTGATATGATATATTTATGTATGCCAAATAATCCAACAGGAACTACCTTAAATAAGATAGAGTTAAAAAAATGGGTTGATTATGGGGTAGAAAATAAGTCTTTAATTTTATTTGATGGCGCTTATGAAGCTTTTATTGAAGATGAAGATGTTCCACATAGTATATATGAGATAGAAGGAGCAAAAAATGTTGCAATTGAGTTTAGAAGTTTTTCGAAAACAGCTGGGTTTACTGGAGTAAGATGTGCATATACAGTTGTACCAAAAGAGCTTAAAGCATATACAAAAGATGGAAAAGAAGTACTTTTAAATTCACTTTGGAATAGAAGGCAGTGTACGAAATTTAATGGAGTACCCTATGTAACACAAAGAGGAGCAGAAGCTACGTATACAAATGAAGGTAGAAAAGAGATAATGGAGAATATAAAATATTACAAAAGAAATGCAAAGATTATAAGAGAAGGGCTAGAAAAAGCAGGATATGAGGTATATGGAGGAGTAAATGCACCATATATATGGCTAAAAGTTCCAAAAGGATATACATCATGGGAATTTTTTGATATGCTTTTGGAAAAGAAAAATATAGTTGGAACACCAGGAGTTGGATTTGGAGAAGCAGGAGAAGGATATTTTAGATTAACCGCATTTGGTAGCTACGAGAATACATTAAAGGCAATAGATAGAATATGTAATTAAAAGAACTTTCAATTTGATGTATAAAATAAAAAGAAATTATTGAAAAATGTGACAAGTTATTATAAAATTATACGTAAAGTTTGTTTTATTACAAAATAAAATAAAGTAATATATCACAAAATGTAAAAAACTTTTTTTATTAAAGTGCAAGACCTGACAAAGATTTTAAAATAGATAGAGTATACTTAAGATAAAAAAAGTTAGAAGGTGGTAAGGATGTTTCAAAATATTGTAGATGAAGAAAAAGTAGGAACTTCAGCAGAAGTGGAAGAAGATAAAAAAGGTAAAGTAGATGTAAAAGGAACTTTAAAAAAGTTATTTACAAAACAGAATATACTTTTATATATCGTATCATTTATGCTATCAACAGTTAGTACTACAAATGATATGGCTCCATTTGGACTAGCTATTTTTGCAGCAGTGTTATCAAATGGACTTCCAGCAGGAATTGTATTTATAATTTCAATGATTCGGTACATTAATTGGAATGGGCGGAGGAGAGACTTTAACATATATATTGACATCGCTTGTGTTTACAGGTTTGGTTTTGATTTTCAAACCATGGTATGAAGAAGAGTATAAAAGTGAGAGAAGAAAGCTAGGCAAATATGTACTTATAAGCGTTATAGCTGTAAGCTTTTTACAAAATCTATTTAGAGGTTTCTTACTATATGATTTGTTTTTTGGAATTACAACAGCAGTTGTAACGTATATTTTTTATAAAATATTTTCAAATTCATTAATTGCAATAAGTGAATATGGAATAACAAGGGCTTTTACAGTTGAAGAAGTTGTAGGAGCAAGTTTAATGCTTGCAATTTCGGTTACAGCATTTAGAGGGTTTGAAATTTTTGGGTTTGAAATAAAAACAGTTTTATGCATACTTATAGTGCTAGTACTTGGCTGGAAAAAGGGAATATTAATACGGAGCAGCAAGTGGAATTACAATAGGGGCAGTACTAGGAGTAATATGTGGCAGCCCACAAATCTTGGTTGCATCATTTGCATTATCTCGGAATGATAGCAGGTTTTTTAAGCAAGTTTGGGAAAATAGGTGTAATACTTCGGATTTATTGGTGGAAATGTTTTACTTTCGTATGTTTCAAATGGAAATACAGAACCTATAATATATTTAAAAGAGATAGTTGTGGCATCACTTGGGCTATTACTTGTTCCTAAAAAGATACAAATAAATGTATCAGATTTTTTTGGAAAAGATTTATATTTGCCAGTTCGGTGTAACTTATGGCTTAGAAGAGGCAAATGATAATGTTATAAATAAGTTAAATACAATGACAGATACATTAAATGAAATGGCTAAAAATTATAAAGAAACAGGAAAAGAAACAGATGCTAAAAAAGCTTTTATAGAAAATTTAAATGAAGAATTAGAAAAAATACAAGAGAATGTTCTATATGAAGATTTGTCTAATGAAGATAATGGATTAAGTTTAGAGATTTTTGAATTTTTAGAAGAAAATGAAGAAATTAAAAAAGATGATATAATAAAAATTTTAGAAAATCGTAATGAATATATTCTTGGGTTTGAAGATTTTGATACTAACATGAAAATAGAAGAGGATTTAAATAAGGTTTCTCTAATTATAAATAACATATATAAAATAGGACAAGTTAATAATATTTGGAAAAAGAGATTAAAAGAAAATAAAAAAGTTATTTCAAATCAGCTTCGGAGGTGTATCTAGAGCAATAGTAGATACAATAGAAACTATAAATAAAAATAAAGAAAATAATTTTGAAGATGAAAAAAGGGAAATAAATGTACTTTGTAAACAAAGAAATATCGAAATTGCAGATATAAAAATAGAAAAAAATAAAAATGGAAAATACATAATAAATACATATGGAAAGACTTGTAAAAATGAAGAAGACTGCAGGACATATGAAATAGAAAATATATTATCTAGTGTGTTAAATACAAAAATAGTTTTACAAGATAAAAAATGTGAGATAGATGAAGGAAAAGGAATGTGCAGAGCTGTTTATACATCAAAAGACAAATTTAGTATACAAGTAGGAATAGCTAAGGAAAAAAAGAAAAATTCTATTGTTTCAGGGGATTCAAATGTGAAAACAAGACTAGATGATGGTAAATATTTAGTAGCTTTGAGTGATGGAATGGGAAGCGGTGAGGAGGCAAAGCAAAAGAGTAAAACTGCTGTAAATATGCTAAGTAAAATGCTAAGTAGCGGATTTGACAAAGATACTTCACTAGAACTTATAAATAGCAGTATGTATGTGGATTCAAAAGAAGATAGCTTTGCAACACTAGATATTGCAATATTCGATTTGTATACAGGAAATATGGAATTTATGAAAAATGGTGCATGCCCAACATTCATAAAAAATGGAAGAAAAGTAGATATTGTAAAATCAGTATCACTTCCAGCACGGAATTTTAGAACAAGTAGATTTAGTAGTATATGATAAAGACTTAAATGATGGAGACATGGTAATCATGTGTTCAGATGGAATATTAGAATCTAATGCAGAATATGAAAATAAAGAGATTTGGATAAAGAATTTATTAGAAGAAATAGAAACTGATAATGTACAAAAAATTGCAAATATATTACTTGCTCAGTCAATAGATAATGGAGTAGGGAAGATAGAAGATGACATGACAGTTATAGTAGCTAAGGTAAAAGTAGATAAGTAAAAAATCGCTTTTATTGTAAAATTTTGTATTTTCGCAAAAAAATTATTGAAGACTTTTAAAAAATATGATATAGTAAAAGCGTAAAATAAAATAATAAAGATAGTGAGTGATATATATATGGCAAATCGTGGTAAAAGGTATGAAGTGGGACCAAAATTAAATATGAAAAAAGTATTTGCAGTGGCTCTCATTTTTGTATTAATTATTGGTTTGATAATTGGAATAAAAAAATTATTGGACAAAGACTCAAAAAGTATTGCTGGAAAGATAGAAAATATTTACTACTATACCATATATGATAATGGAAAATGGGGAGTGATTAATTCATATGGAGAAATAGTTATAAAAGCAACATATGATGAAATGATAGTAATACCAGATGAATCACAAGATACATTTATTTGTACATATGATGTAGATTACTCAAATGGAAACTATAAAACAAAAGTAATTAATTCAAAGGGCAAAGAGATAATTAAAGATTATGATAAAGTTGAAGTAGTTGCAAATTATGACGAAAACAAAAATATTAAGTATGAGAAGAATCTATTTAAAGTTGAAAAGGATGGAAAGTTTGGATTAGTAAATTATTCTGGTAAAAAATTATTAGAGTGCGAATATGCATCTATAAATCCTATTTTTGAAATAGAAAATAGCTTAATTATTGAGAAAGATGGAAAATTTGGAGTATGTGATAATTCAGGAAATGTTATCATAAATCCAGATTATACGAAAATCCAAAAAATAGGCAATGACTATAAAAATGGATATATTGTAGTAAATTCAGAAAATAAATATGGGATAATAGGCTTCGATAAGGAAGTGATATTAGAGAATAGATATGACGAAATAAAAGGCGTATGTGGGCAAGAGATATATGTAATTAAAGAAAATGGCAAATATGCTCTTATAAAAAAATCTGGCGAGAAGGTATTAGATAAGACTTATGATGATGTATTAGAAATAGGAAAAGAATATATTGTAGTATCAAATAATGGTAAATACGGAGTAATAGATTTTAGTGGGGAGACAAAGATAAAGTTTGATTATGAGAGCTTAGAAAGTACAAGCGATAATTACTATATATCAAAAGTATCTGGAAAATATGGAATAGTTTCAGTAAATGGAGAAACAAAAATTAATCCTGAATGTACTTCTATTAAATATATAGGATTAGGAGACTTTATAGTAGCAGACTATGAAGAAAATGGAAGTATTGTATCTAAAATATATAATTCAAATTATGAAATGAAAATTGCAGGGGAAATCTCAGAAATTAATACTTCAAAAGGTTATATTAGAGTAAAAACAGAAGATAACTATAAATACTATAACTTTAAATTTGAAGAAAAGTCAGCATCTAGCCTATTTACAACAAATACTCTATTTTTAAGTAAAAGAGATGGAAAATATGGATTTATAGATTCAAGTGGAAAGACTATTGTTGAGCATATATATGAAGATGCAACTGAGCAAAATAGTAGCGGGTATGCAGCTATAAAAAAAGATGGAGTATGGGGAGCAATTGATTTAAATGGCAAAGTTGTAGTAGAGCCAACATATGACCTAAGTCGCCATAAAAGAATTGATTTTATTGGTACATGGCACTTGTGTGAAGATACAAATGCAAATTATTATTTAGATGTGTAGATTATTTAAGGTGAATATATGGAAGCTCCAGTAGAAAAGAACAAAAAATATATTGTAGAAATAATTGATAATGGCTTTCAAGGAGAAGGAATTGCGAAGATAGCAGACTTTACAATATTTATACCA
Organism: uncultured Clostridium sp.; assembly: GCA_947650745.1. Lineage (GTDB taxonomy): Bacteria > Bacillota > Clostridia > TANB77 > CAG-508 > JAAWPK01. The sequence continues at coordinate 7,498 of CANSWM010000056.1, forward strand.
AATGTATTAAAAGGAGAAATGGTAGAAATATTGATTACAAAGGTGCTATCTTCGCATGCATTTGGAAAAGCCTTAAAAATCATAGAAAAATCTTGCAAAAGGCAAGAAGTAGACTGTGATACATTTAATAGATGTGGTGGATGTAATTTAAGGCATATAGAATATGAGCAAACCCTAGAGATAAAGAAAAATGCAGTACAAAATCTAGTAAATAAGATGCTAAAAAGGGACATAAAAGTAGAAAAAACAATTGGAATGGAGAATCCATTTTATTATAGAAATAAAGCGATTTATCCAGTTCGGAAAAGATAAAAAAGAAAAAGCAAAATTTGGAGTTTTTGCAAATAGAACACATGAAATAATTGAATTTGAAGAATGCAAAATACAAACTAAAATATCGCAAGAAATTGCAAAGCTTGTATTAGAATTTATAAATAAAAATAATATAAGTGTATATGATGAGAAAAATAATAAAGGTATTTTTAGGCACATTATTATTAAATACGGATTTAAAACAGATGAAATAATGTGCGTATTTGTGCTAGCAGAAGATAGGTTTAAAAATGAAGAAAAGCTAGTATCTCTAATATTAGATAAATTCAAAAATGTAAAAACAATAGTAAAAAATATAAATAAAAAAAATACAAATGTTATTTTAGGAGATAAAAATATAATCCTATATGGAGATGGATATATAGAAGACAAACTTCGGAGAATACAAATTTAAGATATCTACAAATTCATTTTATCAAGTAAACCCAATTCAAACAGAAAAAATGTATAAAATTGCAGTAGAAAATGCTTCTTTAAGTAAAGAAGATGTTGTATTTGACTTATACTGCGGAATTGGTACAATAGGAATATTTGCTGCAAAAAATGCAAAAAAAGTATATGGAATAGAAATTGTAGAAGAAGCTGTAAAAGCAGCTAAAGAAAATGCAAAAATAAATAATATAGAAAATATAGAATTCATAGCAGGTGATACAGAAAAAATATTAGATGATTTAATAAAAATTGCAAAACCAGATGTAGTATTTGTAGACCCACCAAGAAAAGGACTAGATAAAATCAGCATAAGCAATATATTAAAAGTAGAGCCAAAAAAGATAATATACATAAGCTGCAACCCAGCAAGTTTAGTAAGAGATTTAAAAGAGCTTGAGGAAAAGTATGAAATATGTAAAATTACACCAATAGACCTGTTTCCGTTTACATCACATGTGGAGTGTGTAGCAGTGCTACAACTAAAGTGGGACGTGTAATACTTGATTTAAATATAGTTTCAGAGATTATAACTTTTGAGAATAAAGGTAGACTTGGAAGAGAAAAACATCAAAATTTGGGTGTGAAAGTTAAAGTGGTTGCTTAAGTGGTAAGTGGAAACACATAAATTAAATTTTGAGAAATTAAGCAAAGTGTTTGAAATACTGGAAAATTTATGCTTGTATCTACGATAAGCATAACAGGTATAGGTTGTGAGGGTAAGTAAATATGAAGTAAAACTAGATATTTCAAGTGTTAGAAGAAATTCGTTCGCTCTTGACATTATTTCTATTGGAGATTTTATGGCAATTAAGCAAATGTAAGGATAAATATGTTTTGTAAATATTGACAAAATACTATGAAAAATTGTAAAGTTGTGATATAAATAGACATAAATATTATAATGAGGAAAGAATATGATTAGTTATAGAGAAATAAGAGTAGAGGAAAAACAACAATTAAAAGAATTAATAGATACAGTATTAGGAAATTTAGAAAGAAAAGAATTTTTTATACCATTTACAGAACAAGATTTAGAAGATATGTTTAATAAAAATAAAGTGATTACTTATGGTGCATATGATGAAGGAAAATTAGTAGGAACAGCACAGTTATTTTTCGATGAGTCATATACAGCAGAAATAAAAAAAATACTAAATATAGATAGTAATAAAATAGCTGAGTTTGGTGGTTATTTAGTATTAAAAGAATATAGAAACAAAGGTATTATGAAACATTTAGAAGATATGCTAATATCAAAATTAAAAGAGATGAATTATGAATACGCAGTAATAACAGTTCATCCAGATAACATTGCATCAAATAAAGCAACAGAATATACAGGTGCAAAAATTGCTAAGACAATCAATTTGGGAGACTATTTAAGAAATATATATTTATTAAAAATATAAAAATTAACATATTTGTTTGGAGGAAAATTGTATATGATTAAATCAATAATGTCTGATAAAGTGGAAATAAGAGATAATGGAATAAATGTAAAAGGAGTTTTTGCTAAAGAAAAGATAAAAAAGGTGAAATAGTATTTATTAAGGGTGGGTATATACTAAAAAGAAATGAAATATTTTCATCTGGAGTAATAAACAGTTACTTTCCAATTAGTAAAGAATTTTCAAATGTAACATATTGCAATTCATTAGATAATTGTTTAAAAGTATGCGAAAAATTGAAATATGAAAAATTATTTATCTCTGATGGTGCAACTATAAATAATGCTTTTATGGAAAAAGGTATAGTAGATAATATAATTCTAAACTATA
>CANSWM010000057.1 GCA_947650745.1 uncultured Clostridium sp.
CATATCCTGGAAAAACTTTTTTTAAGTTTGCTTTTCTTTTTCCATCTTTTATTTCAATTTGTTCTTCCATAGGTACTATAATTTCAAAGAAGTAATCTTCAAGTTCTCTATTTTTTACCATCTTCTCTAAGTCTGTTTTTACTTTGTTTTCATACCCTGAATATGTATGTATTACATACCATCTTGCAACAGAATCTTCTTTTTGATGAGCCACTTTCTATCCTGCCTCCTTAAAAATTAATCTCTAAAATTTTTATTCTGTAATATTATTTTCTACATTTGTACTGTCATCTGCTTGATTGTTATTTGTAGCATTTTCTTCATTATTGTTATTTGCTGTATTTCCGTCTGAATTCTTCTCTTTATTTTCTGAATCATCTGTCTTTTCTTCAGATACTACTGTATTTTGCATATATGTCTTTAATTTATCTATTCCGTATGTATTTAATGCTTCAAAAGCTAAGTCTAATACAAATACAATACCAGTTACTATTAGTACTATAACTATAACTATTATTGTATTGTTAACAACCTGACTTTTAGTTGGCCAAATAACTTTTTTTAATTCCGCTTTAAAATCTTTCCAAAAATGCTTTTGCTTTTTATTATTAGTTTTTTCAGTTTTTTCTGCTTTTCCCATTTCGACTTTGCCACCTCCAATTAAATAAAAGTTATTTTGTTTCTTTATGTGTTGTACGTTTTTTGCAATATTTGCAATATTTTACTATTTCTAGTCTATCTGTATTATTTCTTTTGTTTTTAGATGTCATGTAATTTCTTCTTTTACATTCTGTACATTCTAAAGTAATATTTTCTCTTGGTCCTTTTGCAGCCATTAAAATACACCTCCGTAATTTTTCATGTTTATTTGTCATTCATTTTTTTATAGGTTTGCAATTTTACAATATTTAATTGCATAAGCCAATACGTAACTTTTCTTTAAACGTTTGACTTAATAACGATGTGAACACGCTATTTTGTTTAATCGCGTGTTCACATATTCTATCATATTCTTTTGTGTTTGTCAACATATTATATCACTTTTGTGAAGGTTTTTATTTTATTTAACGTGATTCTCCACCTTTTGGTGATGGTGCAGATTTAGAAGCTGGTCTTGAAACCGCTCTACCATTATATCTATTACTTTGGGCAACTTTTTTTGCTGCAGCTTCCATTGCTTTATCTAGAGAATCTTTCATGCTAACTGCTTCAGGATATTTTGGTTGTTCTTCTTGTTCTGGTTTCATTGAATCTTTAAATTTACGAACTCTTGATTTTTCACTAGATTCTGCTGGTTGTTCTTCTTGTTCTAGCTCTTTCTCAGTTTTTTCTTCATCTTTTTTGACTGCTGCTTCTTTTTCTTTTGCAGCTTCTCTTTCTTTTCTTCTTCTTTCAATTATTTCTTCCATATTTCCTGGTATTGCATTTGCTACTTTTTTTGTATCATCAATATCATCTTCTATATATTCATCATCATCATCATATAATTTTAAATAGTCTAATGCTCTTGATATTATACTTTTCTTTCTAGGTCTTGATTCTTCTTTTTCCTCCTTTGGATTACTTATTGCAGCTTCTTTTTCATCTTCTAGCTCTTCTTCCCATACATTTCTGTTTCTGCTTTCTTTTATAGCTGATTTTCTTTCTTTTTCTATAAATTTTCCTATTTGGTTTCTTTGCATATCCATTTCAAATTCGCTTGGTAGTCTTCCTTTTCTTTCAATAAAACCTCTTATATATTCTTCTAGATTTGCTTCTATCATTGTTGCTTTTTCTATTTTATCTAAGTATTGTTTATGCTTCATATTATCTCTGTTAGGTATTTCGTTTCCTCTCGGCTCTCTACCATGTACTCTTTTAAAAGTTTCTATGTATTCTTCTATTCTTTCTTCTAATATAATAGTTCTTGCATGTTCTATTCTAGCTTTTTTCATATCTCTATTGCGGAAAAATTTATTTAAGAATGGTATTCTGCTAATAACTGGTCTTCTTCTTCTAAATTCTTCTATCGATAGATTTTCATCATTTTTTTCTTCTGGCTCTTCTGAATCCATAGTTTCTGAATCTTCTGGTTCTTGCTCTGGTTCTTCTTGTTCTAGTTCTACTTGCTTTTGTTCTTCTGTCGTTCTTGATGTTCCTGCTACATATACGTCATTTCCACTTCTTTGGGCATTTTTATCTTTACTTTTCTTATCTTTGTTGTCTTTTTCTTCTTCCGATTTTTTATCTTTGTCGTCTTTTTCTTCTTGTTGCTCTTTTTCTTCGTTATCTAAGTTTTCTTCTTGGCCATCATTTTCTATTTCAACTTCTCTATATTCTATATTAAGACGCCCATATATTTCTTCTGTTGGCATTTGAGCTAATTCATTCCACTCCATTCCATAAAGTATCATTTCCCAAGGTCTTTCACATTTGAATATTACTTTATCTTCGTCACTCTTTCCGAGATGTATATGTTTCTAAATCTTCCTCTGCAATAGCAAGTGTTTCTTGTAGTTCTTCTATTTCAAGACCATCTCTTTCTGCTTGTAATTCTTCAATTTCTGCTTCAATAGCATCTTTAGCTTTTTGACTTTTAACTAGTCCAAGGGCTGATTTTGTATCAGAAATTCTTTCTTCTAATTCTTCTATTTTCTTCTCAGTCTCTTCAATTTGTTTTTGGGCTTTTTCAATTTCTTTTTGCAATTCTGCAATTTTTTCTTTCTTTTGTTCTTCTAAATCCGCCTTTATCTTTGCAATTATTTCTAACTTTTCTCTTACTTTTACAAAATTCTCAATTTTTTTCTTGTCTTTTCTTATTTTTGTGCCTTTTTGAAGAAGTTCTCTTTTTTTATCTCCACCATCTTCTACTGATATATCACCATCTACTGACATATCAAAAAAATCATATGATAATTGCTTAAATTCTTCTTCTAACTTTTCAATTCTTGCTTGTCTTTCTGCATCTGACATTTGTTCCATCTTCTCGTATAATCTTTTTAGTACACTTGAGTCTACTATTTTAATAACTTCATCTTGATTATTTTTACTTTGGCTATCATTATATCTTTTAGAATTCTTTGGCATAATTTATATCCTCCTAAAAATTTTTTCTCTCTTTTTAGTTATTTTTTTACATATTTCTCACTTCTATAATTATACACCTATTATTTACATTTGTCAATAATTATGTCAAGTTTTGCTAATGATTTATTTGCAAGAGCTTCATATCTCTTTTTTTTATCTCTTATTTTTTCATCTAACTTTGGCAATATTCCAAAGTTTGCATTCATTGGCTGAAAGTTTATATTTTGTTTGGTTGATATGTATGTTGCAAGGCATCCTATCATCGTTTCTTCTGGAAAAACTATTTTTTCTTTCCTTTTAATTCTATTTGCTGCATTTAATCCGTGCTACCATTCCGTGAACATATTGATTCTACATACCCCTCTACTCCTGTTATTTGTCCTGCAAAATAAATATCTTTATTTTTTATCAGGTTATATGTATTATCTAGAAGTTCTGGTGAATTTATATATGTATTTCTATGCATTACTCCATATTTTGCAAATTCTGCATTTTCTAGCCCTGGAATTTTAGTAAATACTCTTTTTTGTTCCCCAAATTTTAAATTTGTTTGGAAACCTACCATATTATAAAGTGTTCCTTCTTTATTATCTTGCCTTAATTGTACAATAGCATATGGCCTTTTTTCTGTTCTTGGGTCTGTAAATCCTACCGGTTTTAGTGGTCCAAATCTTAATGTATCTATGCCCCTTTTCGCCATTACTTCTATTGGCATACAGCCTTCAAATATTTCTTTTTTTTCAAAATCATGTAACTTTGCTACTTCAGCATTAGTTAGCTCTTTCCAAAATTCTTCATATTCTTCTTTATTCATTGGAAGATTTATATAGCAAGCATCTCCTTTTCCATACCTATCTCCGAAAAATCCTATGTTCATGTCTATTGTATCTTTTTCTATAATTGGTGCTGCTGCATCAAAAAAATATAATTTGTCTGTTCCTGTAAGAGCTGCTATCTCTTTGCTTAAAGAGTCTGTTGTAAGTGGCCCTGTTGCAATTATCACTATATCTTCTTTTGCAAAATCTCTTAAGTGGATATCTTCACCTACTTCTGCTTCTATTATTTGTATATTTTTCATTTCTTTAATTTTTTTAGTCACAGTTTTAGCAAATTTTTCTCTATCTACTGCCAACGCTTGTCCTGCTGGCACTGCTGTTTCATCTGCACATTTTATAAGTAGGCTATCTAGTCTTCTTAGTTCCTCTTTTAAAAGTCCACATGCGTTTGTAATTAAATTTGATTTAAATGAATTACTGCATACAATTTCTGCTAAATCTTTGCTTGAGTGTGCTTTTGACATCTTTTTTGGCTTCATTTCGTAAAGCTTAACATCTATATTTCTTTTTGCTACTTGATATGCTGCTTCACATCCGTGCAAGTCCTGCGCCTATGATTTTTACCATTTTTTAGGTTCCTTTCCAAAGCCGTTTGTTATTTTGACTTTATGTAAAATATATGCTATAATTTGTATATATCATATCCCGAGTACTTATTCTATAAACAACAGGAGGTTTTCATTATGTGGAAAAAGATAAGGAATACTGTTTTAAGGAAAATTTATGAAATTGAGGAAAAGCTAAATCCTGATAGCAATTTTGATGATTATGATCTGGGTTATGATGATTTAGATTATGATGACGACCCAGATTATGATGATGAACTGGATTATGATGATGAACCGGCGCCTAAGAAGAAGCAAAAGGTTTTGCCGCTTAACAGGAAAGGGAAAATTGCCAGACTTACAAGATGGATTTTCTCTACCATCAAGTGGATTGTCTTCATCGCACTCGCAATTCTCTTTTTCAGCTTTTTTTCCTTATCCGGCACTTTATCAGCACTCGGCGCCCTCTTAGGAGGAATTCTTACCGCACCAACTTTCCTTGTGGTTATCATTTTTATAATCCTTGTGATATTGGGACTGGCCAGTTATATCTATTTTGGCTAGTTATGCAAACCGCCGCTTGCCAGCAATTGGCAGCGGCTTTATTTTGCTATTTTAATTATTCTAGCACATATCTTTTTATTAGTCCTATTCCTAAGCTTAATGTTAATAGTATTATTCCCATTAATCCCATGTATACATGTGCTGAGCCTGTTTTTAATGCTAGAATTATTGGTGCATCATCTTCGTCGTCTTCATATGGTCTATCTGGTTCTAAGTTGTCTGGTGTTGAGTCTATATCTGGTACATCTCCATCATTTTTGTCTTTGCTTATTTCTGCTAAATTGATTTTCTCTCCTAAATTTTCTGTATTGTTTATCCATGTAAGTGTAATTTGAACTTCTGCACTTTCATTTGGTTTAAGTAGTGTATCTTTTAGATAATCTGTTGTTACAATACCATCTTCTGTTACTTTCCATCCCCATTCTATATTATCTGCTTCTTCAAATCTTAAGCCTGCTGGTATATGGTCTTTTATTTCTGTTGCATATCCTTCTAGCTCTCCTTGGTTTGTGACTAATATTGTATAAACATATTTTATAACTACTTTGTTTATATCTTTTGCTGCTATTTCTAATTTTACAGGTGCTTCATCTCTTGCTGTTTCTACTGTATGTCCTGTATTTGTTGTAACTGTCTGTCCATTTAATGTAACTTGTGTTTGAGCTACCCATTTTAATAATGCTAAGTCAAAATATTTTACTATTACATTATCATAGTCAATATCATCTTCATTTTTTCCATCTTTGTTGTAAACTTCATCTCTATTTGGTGTTGAATCTATGTCGTCTCCTGAGTCTTTTGATATTTGTGCTACGTTTACTAATATTCTGCTGCTTTCTTCTTTTGTTGTAGGTTTATGTGTTACTTTAAATGCTACTTTTACATCTCTATAATCTGGATTTGCTTTATTTATTCCTTTATTTAAGTCAAATGCTTTTATTTCATTATCTCTATTTGCTAGTTCTCCTTGTTTTTCTGATAGATAGTCTGTTACGATGTATTTTGCTTTTGTCACATCGTCTGTTTCTTCCTCATTTTCATCTAGCATTATCCATCTATATTCTTTGTTTATTTCGCTATCTACTACAAATTCTAGTCCTTCTGGTACATCATCTGTAATTTCTTCTGCATATCCATCTGCTTGACCTTCATTAAATATTCTTATTGTATATGTTACTATATCTCCTGTTTTTACTGAAACAGGTTCTTTTGTATGATGATAACTCAATTTCTCATTTTCATATTTTACTTCTGGATATCTATTGTTTACTGAAACATTTCCGAACTGCTGTTATGAATTTTCTTAATGCTAAGTCGAAATATGGTTCAATTACTAATTTTTCAAAGTCATCATCGTCTTGTTGTCCTGGTATGTATGTATTTTCATCTGATTTTCCATCTTTATAATCTGGTAAGCTTGGATATTTTGGAGTTTCTGGGACTTCTACATTTCCTGGTTGTGAGTCTTTATCTTTTGGGTCATTTTCTCCGCTTCCTACTGGTATTTTAATTGTTACTTCGCTTCCATCTTCGCCTTCTACAATATCACTAATTGCTTCTTGTGTAATTTCTGCTATATTTGTAATTTTAGTTTTTATTGTAGATGAAAGAACTTTACATCTTACTTCTATTTCTACATAACTTAAAACTTGTTTTTCTTTATCAAAAGCTGGAATTAATATATCTGCTAATTTAGAACCTACAAGTTTTTGGTCCATATTTTCAGATACTCCTACTACAATACATTTATCAGTAGTTACTAATGTATTATATATGCCTTGTCCTTCTTGCTCGCTCCACCAATTATTATCTCCTTTTTCTTGTTCAGATGGAAGATATTTTAAGTATTTTGCAACATAGTCTTTTACTTCTGTTACATATCCTGCTTCTTCACCTTCATTGTATATTCTCATTTTGTATGTAACAATATCTCCTTCTTTTACTGGAACTGGTTCTTTAGTATGTTTATAGTTTGCTGTACCATTTATTTCAATTCCACTTAAATCTGGATTTGGCACTCTATTGTATTTTGTCACTTCTCCATTTCTTTCAACACTTGCAATAAATTTTCTAAGTGCTAAATCTAGTGATGGTATTTTTACTATTACTTTGTCAAAGTCATCGTCGTCTTGTTGACCTGGATAATATTTGTCGTTTACAACATTTGAGCCGTCATAATATGAGTTTTTATTATTGTCTCCTCCTGTGTAGTTTGGTCTATAACCTTCTGCATTTGGGTCTGTTTCATTTGTTGGAATTTGAGCTCTTCCCAATTCTGGAACTTGTGAGTCTCTATCTTTTAATTCAAATCCTGCTGAATCTGTCATACTTGTTACTTCTGCTATGTTTGTTTGTGCAACTTCCATTGGTGTTAAGTTTGAAACTTTACATCTTATTTCTATATCTACATAGCTCAATACATATGTAGTTTTTCCGTCTTGGGTTACTACTTTAGTTGCTGCCGGAATTTCTACATTTTTTAGTAATTTTTCAGTATCTGTCATAGTACCTAAGTTTAATTCTTTTAGTTTACCATCTAATTCTGCAAATGCTCCTCCTACTATTTGACAATCTTCTGTTGTTATAAATGTAGATTCTTCGATTTCTGTTCCATTTATGCGTTTAACATTCCAATTTCTATTGTTTAAATCATTGTTTGTATCAAACATTAAGTATTTTGGTAGGTAATCAGTAACTTGTTTTACATATGCTGATACTTCACCTTCATTATATAATCTTATTTTATATGTTACAATATCTCCTTTTGATACTGATACTGGTGTTTTTGGATGTTCATATTTTGCTGTTGTTTGTAATTTGTTTCCTACTACTTTGTTAAATTCATCTGTAATTACTTTTGGTTCTCTTGAATTAGCTCCATCTAATACTGTAACTTTATCTTCATTTTCTATTTTTGTTATAAATTTTCTTAAAGCAATATCTGCTTCTTTTTCTTTTACTTGTACTATTGGTTGCTGTCTTACTGCATTTGCTCCTGCTAAATATACTGTTATTTCTCTATGTGCTGTATATAATTTGCTTACAGTTCCTTTGTCTGCTGCATTATTATATGTTGTCTTAACATTTGCTGCTGCTTGTTTTGCTTTTACTAATAATGTAGTATATAGTTTTACTGCATTTTCTTGTCTCTTTGTTCCATCATCATGAATTTGTGGTGGTGCGTCATCTCCTTCTCCAAATGTTACAAAACGGAATAATTCTGCATATTCTTTATATTCTTCTTGTGAATTATAAAAGTCTTCTTCACTTTTTAAAGCTGCAAATATTGTTGGTAATGTTGCTTCTAAAGTTCCTGCATTACCTTTTTCTATTTCATAATGGTAAAGGTTATCATCAGTATTTGTAAAATACCATATTGCTAATTGTTGAATTGCTTCTATATCTGCTTTTGACAATATTTTTAATGCTTCTTCATTATACTCAAAGTCACTTTCTCTATATCCAACTCTAGTTACATCATCCCATGCAGCATGTTCTAACAAATAAGATTTTACATCTTCATTATCTTCAAGTAGCATATTATCTAATAGCCATAATACAGCATTAAAGTTATCTAAATGTTCATCTGTAAATATAGGTATTGCTTCTTTTACTGCTTGATTATTGGCTGTTCCATATAAATAGTTTTGAAGTCTTGCATATCCTGCTTCATCTATGTCATATGCTAAATCATAATTTACTGCTACTTTTGTTGTATCTGGGACATCTGGACTAGGTTCAGTCGCAAATCCTAGACCTGCTCTTAGGCAATATAAATCAGATACAACATTTGTTGGAGTTCCAGCCTGTGTTGATGTTACAATTTTCCATACATTTTTTATTCCTGTTGTAGCACTATTGTTATTTCCAATTTGATGTTTGTATGTTACATTGAATGGTCCATCTGTCGTTGCATCAATAGGTATATACTCTTCTGTTGCATTCCTTTCTTTAATTATTGATAAATAGCCAAGTCCTGCTGCTTCTACTTTATTAAAAAGCATAAAGCAAACTGTTATTGCTAAAAACAATAAAGCTATTGTTATTAATTTTCTTGTCTTCATAACTTTACCACCTTGTTTTTTTATATTAATACTTATTTATATTTTACATTTTTCATAAATAAAGTCAATAGCAAAATTTGGGATTTTTTGTCCGCAAAAAAAAGCGTCATAAATCCGCCTACGGAAAGCATTTATATATATCTTGGTTTATTTATTACAAATGTATTACAATTATATAACATTTTCGTTACAAAATCAACTAATTATGTTAAGATTTTTAAAAAAGTTTATTTACGTAGATTTTCGACATTTTTAGTCCTTATTTGTAAAATTTTTTTTAATCATTATTATCATATTTGTTTTTGTTTTGAATATACATTAAATGTAAGGTAAATGAATTAGTTTTATTAAATTTCTTGACATTTCTATTTATTTTTGTTATGATATTTAGGCAATATGTTATATAAGATAAATAGAAAATGCAGGTATAGTTTAGTGGTAAAACATAACCTTGCCAAGGTTAAGTTACGGGTCCGATTCCCGTTACCTGCTCCAAATGTGCGACCTTTTCAGGTCGCAGTGAATAATTAAATAGTGAATAATCTTTAATTTGAAGAGACATTCATTTTGAATTATTTATCTTTATTATTAACTATTTTTTATGGCGATATAGCCAAGTGGTAAGGCACGAGTCTGCAAAACTCTGATCCCCGGTTCAAATCCGGGTGTCGCCTCCAAGAAATTAGCATTTTAAGCAAATGGTACAGAGTATCACGAAGTATCATATATTAGCAC
>CANSWM010000058.1 GCA_947650745.1 uncultured Clostridium sp.
TGTAACCCATTTTTCATTAGGCTTGTCTGCTTTAAAATTACGTTTTAGAAGATTATGAAGTGAACCCAAATTGTTAGACAAAAATAGTTTAATAAGGAGGGTTCATTTTTTATGAATAAATATTAAATTAAAGCTAATTAATATTACAAGGAAGAACATGGATTTTTGTCTACAGCTTAAATATTTTTATATTTAAACAAAAACTACTTGTAAAAAACAAAAAAACAATGTAAAATAATATAAGTTAAGGAGGAAACCTAAAAATTATGTTTCTAATTGTAGGACTTGGAAATCCAGAAAATAAATATTCAAATACAAGGCATAATGTACGGATTTGATACAATAAATTTACTTGCAAAAAGAAATGAAATTGAATTAAATAGAACAAAATTTGATGCAATTTATGGTCAAGGAAATATTGGAAAAGAAAAAGTAATTTTATTAAAGCCTCAAATGTATATGAATTTAAGCGGAATACCAGTAAGAAAATTTAAAGAATTTTTCAAAATTGAAAATGATAAAATAATAATTGTACATGATGATATAGATGTAGAAGAAGGAAAAATAAAGATTAGAAAAACTGGTGGCGCTGGAACTCATAACGGAATGAAATCAATTGTAAATGAACTTGCAAATAGAGATTTTTATAGAATAAAATTAGGAGTTCGGAAAACCAGAAGAAGGACGAGATTTGGCAGAATTTATATTAAGTAATATAGAAAATAAAGAAGCAATAAATAATGGAATAAATAACGCAGTAAATGCACTAGAAGAAATTATAAAAAATGGCATTGATATAGCAATGAATAAATATAACTAAAATTAGGAGAAATTAAGTGAAAGAAATATTTATAAAAAAATCAAATAACATTTCAAAAATAGTACTTGTAGAAAATGGGAATGTATTAGAAAGATACGAAGATGATGACAGAAAAAAAAGATTAGAAGGAAAAATTTATATAGGAAAAGTTGAAAATGTACTTCAAGGAATGCAAGCAGCATTTATAGATATAGGAGAAGATAGAAACACTTTTATACATCTAAAAGATATACTTCCAAAAATAAATGTAGTAAAAAATAAAGAGCCGCAGCAAGAAAAAAATATAAAAAAATTAGTAAAACCAGGAGATAGAATTCTAATACAAGTAAAAAGAGACGCAACAAGTATAAAAGGTGCTAAAGTTTCAACACATGTAGGATTACCAAGTAGATATTTTGTATTAATGCCAGATACAGATATAAGAACCATATCTCAAAAAATAGAAAAAGAAGAAGAAAGAGAAAGGCTAAATAGAATTGTAGATGCAATACTTCCGAATAACTTTGGAGCAATAATAAGAACATCAGCATTAAATAAGAAAAAAGAAGAATTAGAAAAAGATTTAAAAACAGTTATAACAATATGGCAAGATATAGAAAATAAAGTAAAAGATGAAAATTTAGAAGCTCCTAAAATTGTATATCAAGGTCAAAGTTTTGTAGAAAAACTATTAATAGATTTAGTAGATAAAGATATAGAAAGAATAGTTATAGATAATAAAAAAATATATGAAGAAGTAAAAAGCATTGCTTCTGAATTAGAAGAAAATATAAAAATAGAATTAAAAGAGAATGAAGATATATTTCAAACATATGATATAGAAGAACAATTAGAAAAATCAACACAAAGAAAAATTTGGCTTAGATGTGGAGGATTTATAACAATTGATAAAACAGAGGCACTAACTGCAATAGACGTAAATTCTGGCAAATACATAGGAGGAAAAGACCTAGAGCAAACTGTTTTTAAAGTAAATAAAGAAGCAAGCGAAGAAATTGCAAAACAATTAAGGCTAAGAGATATAGGCGGAATAATAATAATAGATTACATAGATATGTTAGACGATGAACATAAGAAACAAATTATAAATGTACTTGAAGAAAACTTCAAAAAAGATAGGTCGAAAACTCAAATTATTGGATTTTCTAAACTTAATCTTTTAGAGATGACAAGAAAACATATGAAAGGGGGAGAATAGGCTATGCCAATCTTACCATTTATTATTGGAGTTGCGGTATTATTTATTGTTTTAAAAATACTATCAATGCCAATGAAAATTATAATAAAATTTCTAATTAATGCAGTAGTTGGTGGAGTTGTAATATATGTTCTTAACTTACTTGGAGTAGGGTTAGTACTAAATTGGATAACAGCACTTATTGTAGGATTCTTAGGAATACCAGGAGTAATAATAGTTGCAATATTACAATTTGTATTTCATTTGCTTTAAATAAAACTTACTACACATGGAGCAATTAGGGAGATTATAGCAAGTATCGTAATAATGATACTTGCTATTTTGTTTGAATTACTTTTATATTCATAAATAGCATATCCGAATAGTTTTAATAAATACAAATACACTTAAAACAAAAATTATAAATAACATAAAACCTCCAAAAAACTTATGAAATCAAATAACTAGAAATTACTGATACATTAACATTTACATCAAAAAATGAATTTGAAAAATTATCTAGCCAATTATAGTTTGTCCATTCATCCCAAGTAGAAAAATATTTTACAGCATGTCTTCCGAATAAATCTATATCAGCACCAAAATCTTTAGATATTTTATAAACATAGTGCTCAACTTCCGATTTAATATATGAATTAGCATATTCTTCAATAAGAGCTAGATTATCTTTTTGAAAGTAATTTGAGTTTTTTTCAGAAGAAAGTATTTTGGCATTTAGCTTAATATTTGAAGTAATAAATGGAGCTCCATTTATTATTTTTACTTCATTTTTTGTGTTTTCTTCTAATGTAACAAATAAATCTATTACAGAATCTTCATCAAAAGGACTAGGAATTGATATAATACATTCTTCCATATCATTTATAATAATTAAATGACAAAGAGTTTCAATAGCTGAAAGTTCTCCGAACTAATATATCTCCTTTAAAAACTGCAAGACCAACAACATCAATATTTGTAGATGTCTGACTGCTTTCTCCAGAATTTGATGTGGTTTCTCCAGCAATTGTGTCAGTATCAACAGTAGAAGCTCCAGATGCGCTTGAATTTGATGAACTAGCTGTTATGGAGCCTAAAATAGCAGCAGCTTCTCCAAAACTATCAGACATTCTATCAAATACATCAGATATTGTAATATTAGATGTAAAACCGGTATATTTGCTAGATGTTGCAACTATTTCATAGTATTTTGCAGTAATACTTTCAATTTTTGATTTAGAGTCAGATAAGAAATCAAAAGCACTACATCTAGAAATAATTACATTACAGTCAGGTCTTAATTCTACATTATTTATTAAGGTATATATAATATTAGAAATACCGCTTCGATGCAATTTCTTCTGATATTACTAAAACTTTGCAGTGAGATAGATTAAGTTTTTTACTAATATATCCATTTGCAAGACTTATACCAGATTCAATAGAAGAACTTTCTATTGTATCAATTACTGTATCAGAAGAAGTAGATGAATCACTTTCAGATGTGTTTTTTGATGGGATAGATAACTGAAAGCTAATTTTTAAATCATTTTGTTCACCGCATATCTATACCTATTGCAACTACATATGCTAAATCATTTATATCTTGCTTTGCATAATATCCACTTACAGTAAAGCTTATTAAAACAAGAATTACAAATAACATATTGATAAATTTATTCAAGGTAATTTTTCTCCTTTCTTAAGATTTCTTTTCTTCTTAAAATATGCAAAAATTAATATTAGCATTGTTATAATAAATACAAAAATAATTGACATATATTTATAGGTTGTTCTTTCAAATATATTTATATCAGAAATAGTTTGAGGAATTAATGCTATAGTAAATAGTAGCGCTGAAAAGCAAAATGTCATTGCTCTTTCAAACTTTATATTAGTAATTCTTTTGAAAGAGGATAATGTAAAATGCATTGTTATTGCAAGATAGTTAAATATTGACATTATCCAAATAAGGATAAAAATAGCATCAATTCTTTGAATAAATTGCCCAAAGTTTACTCTTCTAGATAGTATATAAATTGACAAAGTATTGTTTATTTCAGTTATTGATGGAATTAAGAAAAGTAAAGCAATAATACCAAGCATTAGATATATAGAGTAAACTATAATTGAGATAAGTCCTGCTTTTTTTAGATTTTTGCCGCTTCCAATATATGGAATTAGAAAAGGAGCAATAAACATACTACTAAATGCAAAAATATTACCAAGTCCCGAAACAAAAGTATCATATGCACCATAGCCCAAAATTGGTAATGCTCTTTGAGGTATAAAACTTGACGCAGATGATATGAAAATTGTAACCATACTTATTAAAATAATAGGAAGAGTAATTAAAGTAACTCTAGAAATTGCTTTAAGTCCAAATAGGTTCATAGCAGCTGCAATTGTAACAAATATTAGTACAATTATTTCACGGTCAATATTGGGAAAATAAATGAGTACTAAACTTTCAGAAAAAGTTCTTATTACAAATCCAGAAATAGTAATAAAATATATACAAACAATAATACTAAATATATTTTTTAAGAGTTTTCCACCAGTATATTCACAAATATCTATGATATCTTTTCCGTGGGAACTTCTCAAATATTTTTGAAGCAATATAAAATACAATTAAAGAAATAGCAAATACAAATACTAAATTTAATATTGTTGCTGAACCAGTACTTGCGATTAGATGATTTGGCATATTTAATATAATATGAGAAATCATAACTGTAATTATAATAGATGCAGCTTGCATAACTTCCATTTTTGTTTTATTCATAATTAAAAATCAAAAGCCATCCTTTCTTTTAATATTTCCATTTTCGAGAAATGTGAGTTTCTTTAAAAGGTTTTTTAGTATTTAAAAAGCTTCTTCTTCTTTCTCTTTTCCATATAGGTGGTAAGAAATATCCGGAATTCTTCTCTGCTGAAAATGGAGAATATGGACTAAGATAAGAAATTCCAAATGAATCTATATTGCAAAGTATGCTTAAGTGAAAAACAAAACAAAAAGCGATACCTAAAAATCCAGCAAAATATCCTAAAATAATATATACAAACCTAATTAAACGTACATGAAAACTAAGCGAATAATCAGGAACAGCAAATGCAGTTATACCAGTAAGAGCTACAATAATTACAAGAATAGGACTTACAATGTTTGCAGTAACAGCAGCGTCTCCTAATATAAGAGCTCCGAACAATTCCGAATGGCTTGTCCTAAAGGTGCAGGAACTCTTACACCAGATTCCCTAATTAATTCTAGTGAAACTTCCATTATTAAAATTTCAAATATAATAGGAAATGGAACATTACTTCTAGAAGCGACTATTGCAAATAATAATTCTGTGGGAATTAATTCTTGATGAAAAGTTGTTATTGCAACATATAATCCAGGAAGAAGTAGTGTAATAAAAAGTGCTACAAGCCTAATTGTTTTTAGTAAATTTGCAAGCTGATATTTAAGATTTTTATCTTCGGCAGATGTTAAGAAATCTACTAGAACGGCTGGAGCAACTAAACCATAAGGAGTTCCGGTTTACTAAAATTGCAACCCTTCCTTCCAATATATGAGAAGATATTCTGTCAGGTCTTTCAGAAGAAAGTAATTGAGGAACACTAAAGCTTGAATCTTCTATTAATTGTTCAAGTTGGCCAGAAGAGATTAAATAATCAACTTCAATATTTTCTATTCTACGTTTAACTTCATTTACTAACCCTTCATTTGCAACATTTTTAAGATAGCAAATAGCAACTTGTGTGTTACTTATCTTTCCAACATTAGTTTCTTCAATAACAAAATTTTCGCTATTTACAATTCTTCTTAAAAGAGATGTATTTGTACGAATAGCTTCAATAAACCCTTCTTGTGACCCTCTTATAATGCTTTCATTTTCAGGGGGAGATACACTACGTTTATCAAAACCTTTAGCATCTATCATAAATGCAATGTCAACAGTATCAATAAAAAGAGCAGAAACTCCAGCATTTACTTTTTGAATAACGTTTTTAAATTTATTTTCAGTTGATACATCATTTTGAGGTACAAGGCATTCTGAAATATAAGTTTTTAAGTCAAACTTTTTAACACGCCTTACAGTAACATTATTAGTAATAGCAGTGCTTACTATATCAGAATTACTATCAGATTCATTTGAGTAGCTTTTTAGCATTAAAGGCTCAATAACGAATTTATTTATAGAGTTACTATCAATCATACCCTCAATGTAAAATAAAAACGCAGAATATTGTTTACCACGAATATTAATAAAAAATTCACGAAGTTTTATATCACTATTTATACTAAAATTGTATTTGCTTTTAAGATATTCTTTATTTACATCAATAGATGGGTAAACCTTATCTTCATCTGATTTCTTTACAGAGCTATTTTCAAGACTTATAGTTTTTGCATCTGGCAAAACAAAGTTAAACTCATTTGGCTCTTCATAAGTTATTAAATTAATTAATTTATCTAAAATTTTCATAGTATAATTTATTATTTCTAAAAAAATTGTAAATATGTAAAAAAGTTGGAAAAAATTTTATAATATATAGTTGAAATAGTAATTTACTTATGATAAAATTAAAAAATATAATTATATTAGTAAGCGAAAAATAGGGGGAAAAAAGCGATGTTGGATTTAATTTTAATAATACTAATACTAGTAAGCTTAGCTAAACCAGATATATTATTAGCTAAAAAAGTAAAAGAAAAAGCAAGTGAAGAACAACAATTAACAATGGCAAAAAATTTAAGAAAGATATATGCTATTTTAGTAGGTTTAATTGAATCAATAGCACTTATGCGTTATAGTATTATACCAGGACTAGTTTTAACAATAGCTTTCTTAGTATTATTCTTTATATTCTCAGTACCAGCAATAAAAGAAAATTCAAAAATAATGAAAGAATTAAAGTAATATAGAATTTTAGTAATACATAAAAGTACTTAGAATGTCAGAATTTATTTGATGTTCTAAGTACTTTATTTTGCTTTAAATTTAAAAAATTTTATATAGCTTTTTGTAAAAATGTGTGATATAATCTAAAAAGTTTGAGTATAAGGAGAAAAATATATGGAAAAAGTTAGAGGATTTGAAATAGCAAAAGGTTTTGAAAATGCAGGAATAAATATACCCATACGTAAGACAAAATATTCAGCAGGATATGATATAGAAGCAGCAGAAGACGTTGTTATTCCATCTTTTAAGAAAGGAATGGCACCAACATTTGTAAAAACAGGGTTAAAAGCATATATGTTAGAAGACGAATATTTAAAATTATGTAATAGAAGTTCAAACCCAAAGAAAAAAGGATTAGTTCTTGCAAACAGCATTGGAGTTGTAGACAGTGATTACTATGAAAATCCTGATAATGATGGACATATAATGTTTGCATTTTTTAATATAAAAGAAGAAGATACTCTTATAAAAAAAGGAGATGCTATTCGGACAAGCAATCTTTGAAAAATTTTTAGTAGCAGATGGAGATATAGCAGAAGGAGAAAGAGTAGGCGGATTTGGTTCTACTAGCAAATAAATTTGGAAAGGAATTATAAAAAATGAATGCAATTGATATAAGAAACAAATTTTTAAACTATTTTAAAAATCATGGTCATAGCATTATACCAAGTAGCCCACTAATACCAGAAAATGACCCATCAGTTTTATTTACAACAGCAGGAATGCACCCACTTGTACCATATTTACTTGGAGAAAAACATCCAGAAGGCACAAGACTTGCAGACTATCAAAAATGTCTAAGAACAGTTGATATTGATGAAGTTGGAGATAATCGTCATTTAACATTTTTTGAAATGCTAGGAAATTGGTCATTAGGAGACTATTTTAAAGAAGAATCAATTAAATATAGTATGGAGTTTCTAACAAAAGAACTTGGAATTCCATTAGAAAAATTATCTGTTACATGTTTTAAGGGAGATGAAGATGCCCCAAGAGATGAAGAAACAGCAAGAATTTGGAAAGAAAATGGTATGCCAGAAGAAAGAATCTACTACTTTGGAAAAGATGACAACTGGTGGATAGCAGGAGAAACACGGACCTTGTGGACCAGATACAGAAATCTTTTATGACACAGGAAAAGAACCTTGTGGACCTAATTGTGACCCATCTTGTGGATGTGGAAAATATGTAGAAATCTGGAACAATGTATTTATGGAATACTATAAAGATGCAGATGGAAAATATACAAAATTAAAACAAAAAAATGTAGATACGGGTCTTG
This sequence comes from uncultured Clostridium sp., assembly GCA_947650745.1. Lineage (GTDB taxonomy): Bacteria > Bacillota > Clostridia > TANB77 > CAG-508 > JAAWPK01. The sequence goes on from CANSWM010000058.1 coordinate 8,253, forward strand.
GTCTAGAAAGAATTAATATGTTATTACAAGGAAAAGAAACTCCTTTTGATACAGAGATATTTAAACCTATGATGGATAAACTACAAATTTTAGCAAAGCAAGATGATATCTCAAGTAGAAGAATAATTGCAGAACATCTAAGATCTAGCATGATGATAATAGCAGATGGAGGAAAACCAAGTAATATTGATAGAGGATATATTTTAAGAAGATTAATAAGAAGAATGATAAGACATCTAAACAAACTTGGAATTTCTCTTGAAAGATTAGAAGAATTAATAGATTTAGATGTGAAAATTCTAGGAGAAATGTATAAAGAATTAGTAGAAAATAGAGATAATATCGTAAATACAATTATAGAAGAAAAAGAGAAGTTTGTAAAAACACTAGAAAATGGAGAAAAAGAGCTACAAAAGGAACTAAACAAACTAAGAGAAAAAGGCGAAAACACATTATCTGCAGAAGAAGTATTTAGATTATATGAAACTTATGGATTCCCTCAAGAGGTAACAAAAGAAATTGCAGAAGAAAATGGATTTAATATAGATTTAACATCATTTAATAAGCTATTTAAAGAACACCAAGAAAAATCAAGACTTGGTTCAGAGCAAAAATTTAAAGGAGGACTTGCAGAACAAAACGAGCAAACAATTAGTTATCATACAGCAACACACCTTCTTCACAAAGCACTTCAAATAGTTTTAGGAGAACATGCAACACAAAAAGGCTCAAATATAACAACAGAAAGATTAAGATTTGACTTTGCTCATCCTGAAAAAGTAACAAAAGAGCAGTTAGATGAGGTTGAAAGAATTGTTAATGAGCAAATAAAAAAAGACTTAAAAGTTACTTGTGAAGAAATGAGTTATGATGAAGCAAAAGCTTCTGGTGCAATTGGATTATTTGAAAATAAATATGGCGATAAAGTAAAAGTTTACACAATAGGAGATTTTAGCAAAGAAATATGTGGAGGACCTCATGTAGAACATACAGGAGTACTTGGAACATTTAAGATAAAAAAAGAAGAAGCATCTTCAGCCGGAGTTCGCCGTATAAAAGCAATTCTTATAAAAGAATAGTGGAGGTTTTATGGAAGATTGTATATTTTGTAAAATAGTAAAAAGAGAAATACCAGCAGATATTGTATATGAAGATGAAGAGGTACTAGCATTTAAAGATATAGAGCCAGTAGCTCCGGTTCATATACTTGTAATTCCCAAAAAACATATAACATCAGTTATAGAGTTAAAAAAAGAAGACGAAGCACTAATTCGGAAAAATTTTTGCTGCTATAAATAAAATAGCAAAAGAACAAAAAGTAGATGAAACAGGATTTAGAGTAGTATCTAACTCTGGAGAAGACGCAGGACAAACAGTAAAACACTTGCATTTTCATATAATTGCAGGAAAAAAACTTCGGAACAAATATTTTATAAATATAGGTTTACAATAGATATGTCACAGTAAATATAAAAAAATAAAAAGTGGAAA
>CANSWM010000059.1 GCA_947650745.1 uncultured Clostridium sp.
TTTTCCATAACTTCAAAAACGTCTTCTTGAGTTGCAAAAGACATTTCCATATCTAATTGATAAAATTCACCTGGAGCTCTATCTGCTCTTGCATCTTCATCTCTAAAGCAAGGCGCAATTTGAAAATATTTATCAATTCCTGAAACCATAAGAAGTTGTTTAAATTGTTGTGGTGCTTGAGGTAATGCATAAAATCTTCCTGGATGTACTCTACTTGGTACTAAGTAGTCACGTGCTCCTTCAGGAGATGAACTTGTAAGTATTGGTGTTTGAACTTCGGTAAATCCTCTTTTAATCATTTGTTCTCTTAAAAATTGAATTACTTTTGCTCTTAAAAGTATGTTATCTTTTAGTTTTTCATTTCTTAGGTCCAAAAATCTATATTGTAATCTTAAGTCTTCTTTTACTTCAATATCTGAATTTACTTCAAAAGGTAAGTTTTTTAGTCTCTTTCCTAATATTTCTACTTTTTCAATTTCAACTTCAACTTCTCCTGTTGGCATATTTTCATTTATTGTTTCTTTGCTTCTTGGTCTTACATTTCCTTCTACTGAGATAGTAGATTCGTTAGGTATATGAGATACTACATCTACAAGTTCTCCTGTGCCTGATGTTACAGCTTGTGTAATTCCATATTGGTCTCTTAAATCAACAAATACAAGTCCTCCTAAATCGCGTACTACTTGTACCCATCCTGCGATTTTTACCCTTTTTCCTATATCTTCTTTTCTTAATTCCCCGCAGTTATGTGTTCTATATGCTGCCACTATATATTCCCCCTCTATGTTTTAATTAAAATTGTATCCAAGCATTATTTGCTTTAAGCTCATTTACTTTTGCTTGATGCTCTTCATTTGTTTTGGTAAAATACACATTTCCATCCTTATCTGCAACAAAGAATAAATAATCTGTCACACTTGGATTAATAGCAGCTTCTATTGATGCTTCTCCTACCATACAAATTGGTCCTACCGGAAGTTTTCCTTCCATATTTGGTCCACGTGTATTATATGGATTATATGTATTTATTTCACTCTTATAAAGGTCTCTTTCTCCGAAGCTCTACTCTAAATGCATAATATGTTGTAACATCACTTCCAAGAGACATTTTTACATTTAATCTATTATATAATACACTTGATATATTTTTTCTATCTTTATCATGTATAGCTTCATTTTCAATAATAGATGCCATAGATAAAATGTCATGTACACTATGTCCTGAAGTTTGTACATCTGTTTTATATTTATTTAAAACTTTTTCCATTTTATCAAGCATTACTTTAAATATATCTTTAACTTCTACGTCTTTGCTATCAAAACTATATGTGTCAGGAAATAAATATCCTTCTAAAGAATAATATATATCTGTATTTTTAATTTCATCTGTTATAAACCAATAGTCATTAATTAAGCTATCTATATATGTTTTATCTTTCAATAAATCATAAACATCTTGTTCTGTATTATTTGTTTTTTCTGCTATTGTTTTTGCAACATATGGGAATGTTTTTCCCTCTATAAATGTAATGTTATATCCTGTGTTTTTATACAATATTCCATTTTGCAGAGCTTCTGCAATTTCTGGCACTTTCATATCTTTTGTAATTGTATATTTTCCTGCTTGAAAATTAGAAATCTTATTTAACTTTACATATATTTTAAATACCTCTTTGCTTCTTATTACACCATTGTCTTTTAAAATGGTTGCAATTTTATCAGTGCTAGAACCTAATCCTACCTCAAAAGAAACCTCTTCTTCTGCTGTTCCAGTTCCCCCTAGACATATAAAATACCATGCACATGCTGCTGCGGCCATAAGAATTATAATTAAAAATAATGCTAATAATACCTTACCAAATCCATGTCCTTTACTGCTTTCTGCTGCATGTTTACTTTTTACTCTCCTTGCTTTTTCCATAACTTCCTCCTTTGATTTTTCTTATAATCCATATTTACTTAAGAAATTGTTAGATATTTTTTCATTATTATTAGAAATAACTACTCCTCCGCCTATTTCTTTAAGTCTTGGTATAAGTTCTATTATAAATCTTTCTAAATATTGTACTTCAATGTTTACTCCATCTAAATTCATATTTACTGTAAATTTTTCTTTTGAAATAATTTCATAAATAATATTTTGAATAAATTCTTTTCTTGCCCCAAAGCTATTTAATTTTTCCAACTTTAGCGAAGATTTATCCACTTCTATTACTTTTTTATCATCAATTCCTCTTGAATTTAATTCTAAAATATCCATTGCTAGTCTTTTGTTTTCTTTATTTGTAACATTTTTGCTTTTAACATATCCAAACTTTCCGATTGTATGTTAAAACTTTAATCCATCCATCTTTTTTATCTTCTTCTAGAAAAATAAGTTCTGTTTCTTTATCTAATTTCTGAACAGTTTTTGAAAATCCACTTGCTTTTTCTTTAAGAGATATTTTTTTTGATGTTTTTACTGTTATAAGTTCTTCATATAAAGAAGATATTACTGCTGAGTTTTCAGTTGTGAAAGCTTCTATATTATAAATGCTTGTCATCTCTGAAATAGGCAAATAAAATTTTCCACTATAATTTAAAATTCCGCGCTGGCAAAATAATATTTGCAGAATTTAATTCTGAAACACTACTATTTACATCTATTGCACATACTTTAGTTCCTGAAGTAGTAATAATTTTATTTGTTGATTCTTCATAAAAAACGTCACTATCAAACACTCTTTTTATATCTTCTAAAGATAAATAAAACACATTATCCTTATCAATATATGGTTCATCTAATAATTCCTCACTTATATCTTTATTGTTTAATATAATTGTTATTAAAGATTTCTTTTCATCTTTTTTACCAAAGCTTCTTACTATAATCACTATAAGAAGTATAAGAGCTATTAAGAGGAAAATTCTAGAAAATAATTTCTTTTTATTTATCTTCTTCTTTTTCTTCATTCATACCTCCATATAAATACTTCATAGCAAATTACTTATGTAATAGAATTATTTTATACCACTTTATAGAAAATGTCCATAGAAATTGTGAAAAAAATATCTTAATTATTACAAATCATTGCATTTTTTTGACTATTATTTTACGTTTGTTTCAAAAATGTTACAAAACGTTTTCAAATTTATAACAAATTGTCGTTTTATGTAAAATATTTTGGTTTACATCTCGTTTTATCCACACTTTTTTTGAAAATGTGGATAACTTTGTGAATAACTATTTTACTTGCTTTCAAAGTTTATTTTTTTCAAGTTGATATAATTTTTTTAATTATGTGAATTTCTTATTTTATTTTGCAAGATATTATGGTTATTATCTATTTTGTTCGTAAAAAACAAGTCAAAGTATTGAAATATCTACTTCTACTTTGACTTGTTTTTTTGATAAACTTTTTAGTTTACTATCCAATATATTAAAAGTGCTACTTCCGATATTAAAATTACTGGAAATCCTATTGTAAAATACATTTTTTTAGTTTTGTGTCTAAATAAATACATTCCAACAATAGTTCCTATGCCCCCTCCAAGTAATGTAATTATAAATAAACTTTTTTCTGGTATTCTCCACGCTCCTCTTTTAGCTTTTTGCTTATCTATTAGCATTGCAAAAAATCCGAATTATGTTTATTATAGCTACATATATTAATAAATTTTTTAGTGGGAATATTTGTGTAAATGTTTCAAAACTCATTATCTTTTCTCCTTTTACATATTAAAATAAACTATCAAAAAGGCTCATTTGATTTGTTTCACTCATTCCTTCGACACATCCAAATTTTTCAAGAAGAGCAATTGTTGCATCTCCTACTTTTGCTCTTTTCTTTATGTCTTGTTTTGAAATAAATTCTCCTTTTTCTCTTGCCTCTTGTATTCCTAATGCTGCGATTTGACCCATTCCCGCAATACTGTTTAACGGAGGGCGAATTGCATTATCTTCTATTTTAAACTTTATTGCATCAGATTTATATAAGTCAATTGGCAAAAAGTTAAATCCTCTTTCGTACATTTCTAAAACAATTTCTAAAATAGGGTACATATTTTCATCTTTTTTTGCAGCTTCATTTCCAAGTCTTTTTATTTCAGCCATTTTTTCTCTTACTTTGCTTTTTCCTCCTATCATTATTTCACTATCAAATTCATCTGCTCTAATAGAGAAAAAAGCTGCATAATATGCAAGTGGCATATGGACCTTAAACCATGCGATACGAAATGCCATTGTAACATATGCAACAGCATGTGCTTTTGGAAACATATACTTTATTTTTTTGCAAGAATCTATATACCAGTCAGGAACATTATTCTCCCTCATCAAAGCCTCTTGGTCTTCTTTTAATCCTTTACCCTTACGTACTGACTCCATTATTTTAAATGAATTTTGAGCAGGAAGCCCTTTTTCTATTAGGTATGTCATAATATCATCTCTTGTACAAATTGCCTCAGAAAGGGTTGTCGTTCCAGATTTAACTAATTCTTGCGCATTATTTGTCCACACATCAGTACCATGTGATAGTCCTGATATTCTAACTAATTCTTCAAAAGTTTTAGGTAGTGTTTCTATTAACATTTCTCTAACAAATCTTGTTCCAAATTCAGGTACTCCAAACGTTCCGAACTTTTGAATCTATTTGTTCTGGTCTTACACTTAAGCTATCTGTTGAAGAAAATATAGCCATCGTTTCTTTATCATCAAGTGGTATTTTAGTTGGGTCTATGCCTGTCAAATCTTGAAGCATTCTAATAACTGTTGGGTCATCGTGTCCTAACATATCAAATTTAAGTAAATTCTTATCTATCGAATGGTAATCAAAATGAGTTGTTACAATATCTGAATCTGGGTCATCTGCTGGATGTTGAACAGGACAAAATTCATATATTTCATGCCCTGTTGGAACTACTATAACTCCACCTGGATGCTGTCCGTGTTGTTCTTTTTACTCCTGTACATCCTTTTGCAAGTCTTTCTATTTCAGCAGAATTCATATGTACATTTCTTTCTTCAAAATAATTTCTAACATATCCAAAAGCTGTTTTTTCTGCTATTGTACCTATTGTACCGGCTTTAAATGTTGTTCCCTTTCCAAGTATTACTTCTGCATATTTATGTGCTTTTAATTGATATTCTCCGGAAAAGTTTAAATCTATATCAGGCTCTTTATCTCCATTAAATCCTAAGAATGTTTCAAATGGTATATCCATACCATCTTTTGCTAATTTTTCTCCACATTTAGGGCACACTTTATCAGGAAGGTCAAATCCATTTTTTACACCATAGTCTGAAAAATCAGAATATTTGCATTTGGGGCATCTATAATGTGGTTTTAATGAATTAACCTCTGTAATACCTGTCATATATGCAACTAGTGATGAGCCTACTGAGCCTCTTGACCCAACTAAATATCCATCTTCATTAGATTTCCACACTAATTTTTGTGCAATAATATACATTACAGAAAATCCATTTTTTATAATAGAATCTAACTCTTTTTTTAGTCTTGCATCAACTATTTCAGGCAATGGGTCTCCATATAATTCTTTTGCTTTGTTCATAGCAATATCTTCAATTGTTTTTTCGCATCCTTCAATATATGGTGTACACTTTTCTTTAGATATAGGACTTATTGCTTCACACATATCAGCTACTAAGTTTGTATTAGTTATAACTACTTCATGTGCTTTTTCTTGACCAAGATATGCAAATTCGTGTAACATTTCATCAGTAGTACGTAAATATAGTGGTGCTTGCATATCTGCATCATCATATTTTTGTCCTGCCATTAGTATTCTTCTATAAATCTCATCTTGTGGGTCCATAAAATGTACATCACATGTTGCAACTACTGGCTTATTTAATTTTTCTCCGAAGTGAAACTATTTTTTTGTTTATGGACATTAACCCATCTCTGTCTTCAATTGTTCCGTTTCGTATTAAATATTCGTTATTTCCTATTGGTTGAATTTCTAGATAATCATAAAATGATGCAATTTCTTCTATCTTTTCATCTGATAATCCTTCTAAGATAGCTTGATATAGCTCTCCTTGGTCACATGCGCTTCCGTATTATTAATCCCTCACTATATTTTTTATAAAGGCTTCTTGGAATTGTGGGTTTTTTATAAAAATAGTCTAAGTGTGAAAAAGAAATTAATTTATATAAATTCTTTAATCCCACATAATTTTTAGTAAGAATTATAGCATGATATGTAGGAAGATGCTTTAATTTTACATTGTCTTTAAAAACATGCTCAAAATCATTTATGCTTGTTCCGCCTTTTTCTTTTATATTCCTTATCATAACTTCAAAAACTTTTACTAAAGTTTTTACATCATCTAAAGCTCTATGTGCCACATCAACTCTAATTCCCAAGTTTTCAGCAATAATTCCCAGTTTGAATTTTTTGTAATCTGGGAACATATCTCTTGCAATAGTTAAAGTATCTATATATGTATTGTCAAATTTAAGACCTTGCTTTTTTGCAAAATTTCTTATAAATCCTATATCAAAATTTGCATTGTGTGCAACAAGTACACTATCTCCTACAAACTCTAAAAATTCTGGTAAAACTTGTTCTATAGTTTTAGCATCCCTTACCATATCATCTGTAATATGTGTAACATTTATAACCTCATATGGTATTGGCTTTTCAGGATTAACAAAGCATTCAAATGTATCAACAATTTCTCCATTTTTAATTTTTATTGCGCCAAGTTCTGTAATTTTTTCTGTCCTAAATGAAAGACCTGTTGTTTCAATATCAAATACGCAATATTCTGTATCTATATCTTGGTTTTTTGAATTGTAAACGCTAGTTTGTCCATCTGGTACAAGGTATGCTTCAACTCCATAAATAACTTTTATATCTCCATTATTATCTTCTACCACATGATTTGCCTTTGGAAAAGACTGAACAACACCATGGTCTGTTACAGCAATAGCCTTCATTCCCCAACTTCTTGCTCTATTTATTAAATCTTCAACAGGTGTTACCCCATCCATTTGACTCATTTGGGTATGCATGTGAAGTTCGACTCTTTTTTCTTTGCTGTAATCTTGCCTTATGCTTTCTTTTTTGTTTGATACCTCTATAACAGTTCTTGCCATTACGACTACTTCTTTTGCAAATGGGTCAAACTGAGCTTCTCCTGAAACTGTTATTCTAGGTGCTGAACTTATCTTACTTAACGCTCTATCTTTTTCTTCTGGATTTAAAAATGATTTACAAGTTATAGTACAGCTACCATCATATACATTGAACATTAAAAGGAAATTCCCTGTTTTTAATCCTTTTAATTCTTGTTTTATAACTTCTCCACAAATAGTTACTCTACCACTATCCATGTTTACGTCTTTTACTTTAATTACTTTATCTGGAATTTTTGCTTTTTTATTTCCTATAATTATTGGCGAAACTTCTTCTTCCTTTGCATCAGTCTTTACAGATTTTGCAGGCTTTTCTTCTACTTCATTTACATTTATTTGAACTTCGTCTACCCTAAACTTGGATTTTAAATAATATTCAAATGTTAATTTTTCTCCCATTTGAATTTTTTTATTAGATTTTAAATCAATTGTAAGTCTGTTTGATTTTTTGAAAATATTTACATTTACTATTTCGCATTCTAAGATGCTACCTTTAGAATCATAATCTTTAAATACATCTTTTACTAATTTTGCTTCATTTGTCATTATATATATGCCTCCGTCTTTTTTTGTATATTTACATTGCTTATTGTTTTATTTTATATCAGCATTCTTCAAAAATCAAGCTATTAATTTAATTTATTTTGTAGCAATTTTTTATGAGACTCTATTTAGATTTTATGAAATTCGAATTTTGTAATTTCAACCCCTTTACATAGTTAAAATGCAACTAATTGTAAGTAGTTAAAAGTTAACTGATGTAGAATATATTCATAATATATTGGAGGTTTAATTATGATAAGATTAAAAGATTTAAGAGAAGATAAAGATTTGTGTCAAAAGGATATCGCTCAAATAGTTAATATATCTCAAACTAATTATAGCAAATACGAACTTGAAAAAATAAACATTCCTATTGATACTTTAAGAAAACTCGCTTTATACTTTGGTACTAGTGTAGATTACATATTAGGCTTAACAGATGATCCATCTCCTTATCCTAGAACTTCAAATCATACAGCATAAAAAATTTAATTTTTATAAAAAACCGACTCAATAATTTCTAGTATGGAGCTTTTCTACTGCTTTGCAGCAAAATTTCCTACTATAAAAAATCCCAAGATTTGTTTAAATCAAGGGATATTTTTATAACATGTATTTTAATTAATTTTGAGTATATGGTAACATTGCTATGTGTCTACATCTTTTTACTGCAATTGTAATATCTCTTTGATGTTTTGCACAAGCACCAGTTGCTCTTCTTGGTAAGATTTTACCTTTATCATTAATAAATTTTTTTAATTGTTCTGGATTTTTATAATCTAAAATCAAGTTTTTATCTGCACATAATGGGCAAACTTTTCTTCTTTGTTTTCTAAATTTAGGATTATAATCTTCATCATTATTTCTGTTGTTATTTCTTCTATTATTTTGTTTTTTATCAACCATTGTTCTAACCTCCCTCTTTAATTTATGTTTATCTAACTTCTAATTTCCTAACATCTAGAATGGTAAATCATCATTAGATGTTAATTCAAATTCTGAATTTCCACTTGCTACTTCTGCTCCGAAAGTATTTTCGAAACTTCCACTGCCATCTCCTCCGCCTTCTCTTTTACTGTCTGCAAAATATGCTTCCTCTGCAATAACTTCTGTAACATAGTGTTTTTGACCTTTATCGTCATCCCAATTTCTTGTTTGAATTCTCCCAATTATTCCAACTTGTTGTCCTTTTTTGAAATATTTGCTACAAAATTCTCCTTGTTTTCCCCATGCAACAATATTTATAAAATCTGCCTGTCTTTCTTCTCCTTGTCTAACAAATCTTCTATTTACTGCAAGAGAAAAAGTTGCAACTAATGTATTGTTTGTTTGAGTATATCTTACTTCTGGGTCTTTAGTTAGTCTTCCCATTAGAATTACTTTGTTCATTTATTATTCCTCCTTTTATGCTTTTTTCTTCAACCTTGTGTTATATATTTGTACTTTAAAGTATTGCATAATACAAACAATACTAACTTTATGATTATTCTTCGTCTTTTCTAACTGTTATGAACTTGATTACTTCATCAATTATTCTATAATTTCTTTCAAGTTCAACTATTAGTTCTGGTTTTGCTTCAAATTCAAAAACAACATAGTATCCTTCTCTATTTTTGCCAATTTCATAAGCTAGTTTTCTTAGTCCTATTTCGTTTACATTTGAAACTTTTCCTTCAGTATTAATCAAATCTGTGAATTTTGAAATTA
>CANSWM010000060.1 GCA_947650745.1 uncultured Clostridium sp.
TTAAAAAAGCTATAAAAATAGAAAAAGGTTCTGGTAAACCTAACAAAGAAAAAGTTGCAAAAATTACTAAAGACCAAGTAAAACAAATTGCTGAACAAAAAATGGAAGACTTAAATGCAGCAACACTAGAAACAGCAATGAGTATGGTTATGGGAACAGCCAGAAGTATGGGAGTAGTAGTTGAAGGATAAGTAAAATAAATTTTAACTATCTTAAATTTACTAAGACTATAAAATAATATTAAAATTAATTATTGGGAGAGACCTAAAATTTAGGCTTCGTTTGAACCAAAGGAGGTAAAAATGAAAAGAGGAAAAAGATATCTTGAAGCTGAAAAGCTTATAGAAAAAGGTAAATTATATGAAGCAAAAGAAGCTTTAGAGATAATAGAAAAATTTCCAAAAACAAAATTTGATGAGACAGTTGAACTTCACGTTAAATTAGGTGTGGATTCAAAACATGCAGACCAACAAGTAAGAGGTACAGTAGTACTTCCAAATGGTACAGGTAAAACACTAAGAGTATTAGTATTTGCAAAAGGACCAAAAGCTGATGAAGCAAAAGCAGCAGGAGCAGATTTTGTTGGAGCAGAAGAATTAATACCAAAAATAGAAAAAGAAAACTGGTTTGAATATGATGTAATCGTTGCAACACCAGATATGATGGGTGTAGTAGGAAGACTTGGAAAGGTACTTCGGACCAAAAGGATTAATGCCAAACCCTAAATCAGGTACAGTTACAATGGATGTAACAAAAGCAATTGCTGATATTAAATCAGGTAAAGTTGAATATAGGTTAGATAAAACTAATATAATTCACTTAGGTTTTGGAAAAGTGTCTTTTGGAGCTGAAAAATTACTTGAAAACTATAACACAGTTATGGAAGCAATTATTAAAGCAAAACCAGTTGCAGCTAAAGGACAATATATAAGAAGTGTAAGTTTAACAACAACAATGGGACCTGGATTATTTATAGACCAAAAATAATAATAGGTTTCTTAAAAAAATAAATATCCTAAGACAGTAGGCAAAAAAATAAGCCCTACCGAGGAAATAAAGAATGAAGCGGAAAATAAGCCCTTATCTTTATCCTATAACATGTCTTAGGGTACAAGATAAAGGCTTATATTTTCATTTATAAAATATAAAATCGATGTAGGGAGGGCATATACTGCCTTTCATATTCGAATAAATTATTATAAAATAATAGGAGGTGAAAAAATGGCAAATCAAACTATAATTAAACAAAAAGAAGAAGAAGTAAACGCACTTGCAGAAAAAATGAAAGATGCTAAACTTATATTATTTGCAGATTATAGAGGAATTAATGTTGAAGATGTAACAAAAATAAGAGCTACTTTAAGAAAAACAAATTCAGAATACAAAATAGTAAAAAACAACATTTCTAGAAGAGCACTTGAAAAGTGTGGTATAGAAGGACTAGAAACAGCAGTAGAAGGCCCAACAGCCGTAATAATAGGCAAAGATGAATATCTAGAACCTGCAAAGGCAATATATGAATATACTAAAGAACACGACTTTTACAAAATTAAAGGTGGTGTAGTAGAAGGTAAAGTTATGACTGCAGAAGAAATAGTTACACTTGCAAAACTACCATCAAGAGAAACACTTATTGGAATGCTTGCTGGTGGATTACTTGGAACTATTTCAAAATTCGCAGTTGCAATTGACCAAGTTCGTATTCAAAAAGAAAATGCAGCAAATGCATAAAATAAAATTAAAAAATTTTTAGGAGGAAATTTAAAATGGCAAAAATAGAAGAGTTATTAGAAACTATTGATAGCTTAACAGTAGTAGAATTATCAGAATTAGTTAAAGGAATTGAAGAAAAATATGGAGTATCTGCAGTGGCAGCAGCTGCACCTGCAGCTGGAGGAGCTGCAGCAGGGGCTGGAGCTGAAGAAAAATCTTCATTCAATGTTGTATTAACAGACGCAGGAGCAAACAAAATCCAAGTAATTAAAGTTGTTAGAGATGCAACAGGATTAGGATTAAAAGAAGCAAAAGACTTAGTTGATGGAGCTCCAAAAACAGTAAAAGAAAACGTTTCTAAAGAAGAAGCAGAAGAATTAAAAGCTAAATTTACTGAAGTTGGTGCTGTTATCGATTTACAATAATCGTTAAGTCACAATAATTATTAGTGTGGAGTTTTTTCGTAGCTTTTGTAGTGCAAAATTCCTACTATATAAAAAGGATGCCGTAACAAACACGGCATCTTTTTTTGCATAAATTGCATTTTTTCAGAAAAAACTAATTTACATATAGCAAAACCAATGACCACTTTCCATAACTCGCCAAGGATTGTTTTTTTGTGACCCCTGGGGGAATTTTGCTTGAAATACTACGTTGTCTGGCATGCCAGTTTCAATCCGCCCTCTCATATACTCTTCCATGTTTTTGCAAACACTAGGATATGGTGTCATATTTATTGCTCCACTTGGAACAACAGCATATTGATATTCGCCTTTGCTATTATGCTGATAAACAACCTCATAAAGAGTATTGGGGTAAGTAGAGCCAGGGTATTTCTGGCGATTTTCTGCTACATTTGCAATAAAACATTGTTCCTCTTTTGGACAGTTTCCTCCTTCAGCAGTAACTAGACGGCACATTAAGGGATAGTCCCTTTCAAAGAACTCATCAGCGATTCTTTGTGCTTCATCATGCATGGAGATGACGTTTTCTTCATCTTTAGCAAGTAAAGTATCATCACTAAAAATTGAATCAATGCTTTCTATTGAAGTTATAACATTGCTGTTTATCTGGTCGTAGTATTTTCTATATAATGAAGCATAGGTTTGGAGCTTAAGAGATAAGTCCAAATATGTATCATAGCTTTCTGCCAAACGGTTGAAGTACCTGTTAGCATCAGAGCATACTAGTGCAGATAAAACATTGCTATATTGCTGACCAATAATATCTCTATGAAAATGCCATTCTTCAAGGCAACTAGATATAATTGTATATAGCTCTTCAATTTTGCAAAGCAAATCATCACGTGAAAGTTCTTCTTCTGGCGGCTCAAAAACATATTCTGATAAATCTTTTGCCAAACTTACATAAGCACCATCAGAATTGTCTGCTAAATATGAGTTTACTACAAAAGAAATTAATAATGTAGCTACAACAATAAAACATAGTAGCCGTAGAACAAAAATCTTTTTCATTGCTTAAGCCCTTCCTTTATTCAAATTTGTAAACTTACAATTTTATTATTATACCATATTATGGAAAATAGTGCAATATATTGTATATTCAAATGAATTTTGGGAATAATATATTTAAGTGTTAGTATTGTAAGAATTTTGCTTATGAGAATAAAAGAAATTTGATATGTTAGATGAAAGGGGAGAAAATGTGTGAAAAGTTATATTGATAAAAAAAAGAAAAATCATGTATTTATGTGGCTTATAGCAGAAGTTATATTCATATTTGTTATTGCAACAGTAAGCATTATTTTATATGATATGTACATAAATATAGATGTAAAAGAATATGAAAGTTATGAAACAGAAAAGGTGACTAAAGAAGTAAATACAGACAATACACATGACATAAGCCAAATTCTAGAAGAAACTTCAAAAAGTGTTGTAGGAATTTCAAAAATAGTAGCAAACAATACTGGAATTTTTAGTATAAATTCTGAGAAAACTTTATCTTTAGGAAGTGGAATAATAGTTTCAGATAATGGATATATACTTACAAATGAACATGTAAGTGGGAGTAAATATAGTAAATGCTATGTAACTATAGAAGGAGAAGAAAAAGAATATCCAGGTACAGTTATATGGTCAGACAGCGATATTGATTTGAGTATAATTAAAATAGAAAAGTTAGGATTAATTCCAGCAAAATTAGCTAATTCAGATAATATTAGAGTGGGAAATAAGGCATATGCAATAGGAAACCCAATTGGACTAGAATTCCAAAGAACTGTAACATCAGGTATTGTAAGCGCAGTAGATAGAACAATAAAGTTAAAAGAGGATGAAGAATACTCGTACATGGAAGATTTAATTCAAACTGATGCAACAATAAATAATGGAAATAGTGGTGGACCATTAATAAATGAGCAAGGAGAAGTAATTGGAGTAAATACTGTAAAAATAGAAGAAGCAGAGGGAATAGGGTTTGCAATACCGATTAACATTGTAAAACCAATAATAGAAAAATTAAAAAAAGAAGGAATATTTAATGAAGCTTCTATTGGAATATATGCATATGATAAAGAGGTTATACAGTATCTAGAAGAAGATTTAGATTTTGAAACAGGTATCTATATAGTATCTGTAAAAAAAGATGGAGCAGCATACGGTAAAGGCTTAATGACAGGAGATATTATTACAAAAATAGATAATGTCTCTTTAAATAAGATGAGTGATTTAAGAAAATATATTTATTCAAAAGATATAGGAGATAAAGTTATTCTCATGATAGAAAGAAAAGGAAAAAACTTCGGTATAGAAATAGAGCTTCAAAAAAAATAAAATAAGATATAAAATTAACCAATAAATGTTTGAAAATATTTAGATGATATGATAATATAATAAAAAATGTTGAAGGGAGAACAGGCATAAATGGTATTTGCATTTTTAGAAGCTCTTCGGTACATATCTTGCATAGTAGTAGCTTTAGCAATAATCATTGTGATTTCAGGTCCGGAAGAGCTTAGCAAAAGGATAAGAAGTTTTTTGGAGAGGCATGTAATTATTTGTATGATACTTTATGTTTTTTTATTTATAGGGTTAATAATTGTATGCTTTAACATAGTGCAAGAGTAAAGTACTACAAAAAAAGCCCCGAAGTTTGGGGCTTTTTCTGCTATTTGTTATTTAATCCGTATAAATCTCCTTCTATGCAAAGTCTTGCTCTTACTACCGTTTTTTCATCAGAATGAAGAGCTTCCTCTAAAAAGTTAGGATGTTCTAATAAAAATTCTTTCATTGTTTTATCTGGATTTTCAAAAAATTTATTTAACATATCGTTTTGCTCTTTTGTTATAATACCCATGTCTAATGCTTGTTTAAACATGCTAGGAGCTATTTGAACAAGTGAATGTGCATCTATTCCAAGTGATTTTAATCTGTCATTTCCGCCTTGCATTCTATCTACTACGACTACGCTCCAAACAATTTCAGCACCTAATGATTGCACCGCAGGTATCCATGCACGTACATAGCTAGAAGCTTCTGTAACTAAGTCTGCAATATGTAGTACCTTTTTTCCATCTAGATTTTTTGATGTTACTGTTTCTTCAAAGTCAACAGTAGAAATTACACAAGATAAGTCCTTAAAAACCGAAATAAAAGGTTTCTTTAAAAGATATGCTATGATATTTGCAAAAAACCAATCTCTTCTTTCTCCACCTGAAATGTAGTCTACTTCTTCTAAATTAATGTTGTTTTTTATGTATGTAACCATTTCGTCTACAACTTCTTTATAAATGTTATTTGAATTGTACTGAGAAAGACACTTATCAAGAATTTTCTTAGAAATTTCTAGTTTGTTTTCTTTCTCTAGGTCTATAAATTTTAAAAATTCTACTGAAGATTCTTCGCTTCCATAAAGGAAGTGAGTATTTATAAAATATGGACCTATTTTTCCTGATGTGTACCAAAAAGGTTTTCCTTCTGGGCAAACCTTAAATGCATTTGTTTTAAATAAATATGATACTAAATTACTCATAGTTCCTCCCTATTAGATTATTGTATTTGGAGTAGGATTTTGTAGTTTAGACATTAAAATCCTATCTATATAATAATAAAAATTTTTAAGAAAGTCAAGGGAAAGTCAAAAAATGTCTGAATATGAGATATTTTAATGCCTAAGTTAGTGCTAAAATTAACGGTGGGCTAACTTTTGGATATGCTTTTTAAAATCACTTCCTCCATGGCTTCTGTGGGTCATAACCCCCGTCTCAAAGGACTGTCGTTAGCAATTTTTAAAAAACATATCCAAAACGCCGCCTGCAAGATGAGATTTGAACTTTTTATTTTTATATACGGAAGTAGTATTTTTGGGGCTTGAAAATTATTATGATACATGATATTATATAACAAAAAATGTAGGAGGAATTTTATGGGTAGTATGTTACTAAAAAATGGAACAGTTATAGATTATCGGAAGTAAGATGAATGAAAAAATGGATGTTAAAATTGAAGATGGGAAAATTGCTAAAATTGAAAAAAGTATAAATGACACAGTAGATAGAGTTATAGACTGCACAGGGCTTTATATAATGCCAGGAATGATTGATATGCACTGCCATTTAAGAGAACCTGGTTTTGAACATAAAGAGACTATTGAAACAGGTGCAAAAAGTGCTGTAAAAGGAGGATTTACTACAATTTGCCCTATGCCAAATACTAAACCAACTCCAGATAATCTAGAAACTTTAACTTGGATTATTAATAAAGCAAAAGAAGTAAATTTATGTAATGTATTACCATTTGCAAGCGTCACAAAAGGTGAAAAAGGAGAAGAGCTTGTTAATTTTGAAGAACTATTAAAAGCAGGAGCTGTTCGGATTTTCTGATGATGGAATGCCTGTTGAAAATGCAAAAATGATTAGGGATGCAATGTTTGAAGCAAATAAATTAGGAAGTATTGTTTCAGAACATTGCGAAGAAAAATCTGTATCAGCAGGAGCAATAAATGCAGGAGAAGTTGCAGATAAACTTGGAGTAAAAGGAGTGCTTCCAGAAGCAGAAGAAATTATGGCAGCAAGAGACATTGTTATAGCTGAAACTAATAATTTACGTACACATATATGCCATATAAGCACTAAAACTTCTGTTAATATGATAAGAGATGCTAAAAAAAGAGGAGTTAAAGTTACTTGTGAGACATGCCCACATTATTATTTCTTTACA
The DNA here is from genome assembly GCA_947650745.1 of uncultured Clostridium sp. Lineage (GTDB taxonomy): Bacteria > Bacillota > Clostridia > TANB77 > CAG-508 > JAAWPK01. The sequence goes on from CANSWM010000060.1 coordinate 6,894, forward strand.
GAAGAAGAAGTTTTAACAAGCGGAACTAATGCAAAAATGAACCCACCTCTTAGAAAAGAAAAAGATAAAGCAGCAATAATCCAAGGATTAAAAGATGGAACAATTGATGCAATAATTACAGACCATGCACCACATGCAAAAGAAGAAAAAGAAAAAGAATTAAGCTCAGCACCAAATGGAATTGTAGGATTTGAAACTGCACTTCCTGCAACTATTACAGCTTTAGTAGATAAGAAACATCTAGACTATTTAGATATGGTAAGACTTATGTCATATTCCCCTGCAAAAGTTTTAAAATTAGATAGAGGAGAAATAAAATTAGGAGCTATTGCAGATTTAACAGTATTTGACCCTGAAAAAGAATATGTTTATACAGAAGATATGATAGTATCAAAATCGAAAAATAGCCCATTTATAGGTAAAAAACTAAAAGGAGAAGTAGCATATACAATAGTAAATGGTAAAGTAAAATTTGAAAGGTAAAAAAGGAAGGAATTATTAAGAAAAAAATGAGAAATGCAATGGACAAGCTTATTGAAAAAATAAGAGAAAAAAATAATAGCACAGTTATTGGGTTAGACCCAAGATATGATATGATACCAAACTGTATAAAAGATAAGTATTCTAAAGACATAGATGGAGCAGCAAAAGGAATATTAGAATTTAATAAAACATTAATAGATAACACATATGATATAATACCAGCAGTAAAGCCACAAATAGCATTTTATGAAATGTTTGGAGTAGCAGGAATAGAAGCTTTTTGTAAAACATGCCAATATGCAAAATCAAAAGGAATGATAGTAATAGGAGACCTAAAAAGAGGAGATATAGGTTCAACTGCCGAAGGATATTCAAATGCAGCAATAGGAAAAACAACAATTGGAGAAATACAAAAAAGTATATTCGATTTAGACTTTGTAACAGTCAATCCATACCTTGGAACAGACGGAGTAAAACCATTTGTAGAAGACTGTAAACGCTATGGAAAAGGAATTTTTGTACTTGTTAAAACTTCAAATAAATCATCAGGAGAATTACAAGATTTAGAAACAAAAGATGGAGAAAAAATTTATGAAAAAGTAGCAAAGCTTGTAAATGAATGGGGAAAAGAACTAATAGGAGAATATGGATATAGTAGTGTTGGTGCAGTAGTAGGCGCAACATATCCACATGAGTTAGAAATCTTAAGAAAAATAATGCCAAACTCATATTTTCTAATACCAGGCTATGGGGCACAAGGAGGAAAAGCAGAAGATATCGCATTAGGATTTGACAAAAATGCACTTCGGAGGAATAGTAAATAGCTCAAGAGCGCTAATGTGTGCATACAAATCAGATAAGTGGAAAGATAATTTCAAAGAAGAAGAATTTGGTAAAGCCACAAGAGCAGAAGCAATAAGAATGAGAGACGAAATAAACTCTTATATAAAATAAAGATTACTAAAATATATTCTCTAAAAGATAATTATAAAAATGTAGGGGCGGCGTCTAAGCCGTCCGTCTATGAAGAGATTTCTAAATATAAAATAAAAAAAGAAAGGAAAGGTGCAAAAATGCCAGTACATGAAAAATGCAGATTAATAAAAAAAGAACAATTAAAAGAGGACATATATAAATTTAAAATAGAGGCAAAAGAAATTGCAAAGACAGCAAAACCAGGACAATTCTTAGAAATAAGAGTAACAGATGAAATAGACCCACTTTTAAGAAGACCAATAAGCATTCACAACATAGAAGGAGAAAATATAGAATTTGTATTCCAAGTAAAAGGAAAAGGTACAAAAATTTTATCTGAAAAAAAAGAAGAAGAACTAATTGATATATTAGGACCACTAGGAAGCGGAACATTTGAACTTAAAGACAAGAGAAATATTGCAATAATCGGAGGAGGAATTGGAACTTACCCACTATATGAACTTGCAAAACAAGCAAAGAAAAGCAATGTAAATGTTAATATGTATTTAGGATTTAGGAATAAAGATTTAGTAACATTAGAAGAAGAATATAAATCTGTTTCAGATAAATTTATACTTACAACAGATGACCGGAAGCTATGGAGAAAAGGGATTTGCAATTAATTTTTTAAAAGAAGATTTGCAAAACGGAACAATTGAAGGAATATATGCATGTGGACCATTACCAATGTTAAAAGCTGTTAAGGAACTTGCAAAAGAAACAAAAATACCTTGCCAAATATCACTAGAAGAAAGAATGGGATGTGGTATAGGAGTATGTCTTGGATGTGCAGTAAAAATTGCAGCAGGAGACAATGTAATATATGGGCATGTTTGTAAAGCAGGACCAGTATTTAATTCAAACGAAGTAGAATTATAGGAGGTAGAAAATGAATACTAGAGTAAATTTAGCTGGAATAGAAATGAAAAATCCAGTAACAGTTGCATCAGGAACATTTGG
>CANSWM010000061.1 GCA_947650745.1 uncultured Clostridium sp.
CAAAATTACCTGTACTATCAAATGAAGAAAAAAACGAACTATTTAAAAGAATAAAGATGGGCGATGAAAGTGCAAGAGAAGAATTTATAAATGGAAATCTAAGATTAGTTTTAAGTGTTATACAAAGATTTGGAGGAAGAAGCGAGAGTTCAGATGATTTATTTCAAGTTGGCTGCATTGGGCTTATTAAAGCAATAGACAATTTTGATACAACGCTAAATGTGCAATTTTCTACCTATGCAGTGCCAATGATTATAGGAGAAGTAAGAAGATATTTAAGAGATAATAACCCAATTAGAGTTAGCCGTTCTGTAAGAGACTTAGCATATAAAGCAATGCAAATGAAAGAAAAGTTAACAAAGGAAAATGGAAAAGAACCTTCTATTGAAATGATTGCAAAGGGGCTAGGTGTATGTAGAGAAGAAATTGCATTTAGTTTTGATGCAATTCAAGACCCAATATCACTTCAAGAGCCAGTATATAAAGAAGGAACAGAAAGTATATTTGTGATGGATCAAGTAAGCGATAGTAAAAATACAGATGAGAAATGGGCTGAAAATTTAAGTATTGCAGAGGCAATGAAGAAATTAACCAAAAGAGAAAAATATATTATAACAAAAAGATTTTTCGATGGAAGAACTCAAATGGAAGTTGCAGATGAAATTGGAATATCACAAGCACAAGTTTCAAGGTTAGAAAAAACTGCAATACAAAGAATAAAGAAAAGTTATAAGTAATAATAATAAATCTTATTTTTGTATTCAATATAGAAATAAGATTTATATTATTTTTTATATTCCTGAATTGCTTTTAAAAATCTATTACCATATCTTTGAAGTTTTGTCTCACCAACTCCACTTATTTTAAGAATAGATTCTTCACTTGTTGGAAGGTATGCAGCCATTTGTTTTAAAGTAGTATCTGCAAAAACTATAAATGGAGGTATATTATTTTCTTTTGCAATTTCAAGACGTAGACTTCTTAAAATTTCAAATAAGTTAGCATCATATTGAGAGAAAGAAGTATCATTTTTAGCATTTTCTTTAATATTATTTTGGGATTTTTCAATTTTTTTCTTTATATTAAGTGTTTTTCCATTAAATAGGATATCATTTGATTTAGAAGTTAAAACTAGAATTGGATATTTGTCTCCTATGGTTTTAATATAATTTTCAGTAATTAAAAATGAAATTAAATCTCTTATAGTATCTTTACTGTAATCATGCATAATTCCAAAAGTTGATAAATTATTAAACCCAAAAGATTTTATTTTTTCAGAATTAGAACCTTTTAATACATCTGTTACAAGACCTGCACCAAATCTTTCGTTCATTCTTTTAATACAAGATAAAATTTTCTTACTATCTGTTGTGATATCAGTTAATTGGGTAGTTATATTGCAATTAGAGCAAAAGTTACAATTTTCAAAACTAGGTGTTTCTCCAAAGTATTCTAGAACATATTTTCTAAGACATTTATCAGTATTGCAATAATCAACCATTTCATTTAATTTTTCATATTTTCCAGTATAATCTTCTTCTAAAGAAGAGTGCTCTATTAAAAATTTATTTGTCACAATATCTGCTCTGCTAAAAAGTAAAATGCACTTTGCTTCATCTCCATCACGCCCAGCACGTCCGAGCTTCTTGATAATAGCTTTCTAAATCGCAAGGCGCGTTATAGTGAATTACATATCTTACATTTGATTTATCTATACCCATTCCGAATGCATTTGTTGCTATCATTATTTCGCATCTATCATAAACGAAATTATCTTGAGAGATATGCCTATCGTTTTCACCCATTCCACCATGATATTTGCATACCGAAAATTTTAATTTTGAAAGTCTTTCAAATAATGAATCCACAGTTTTTCTTGTAGAACAATATATAATGCCAGACTGATTTTTATTTTTTTCTAAAAAATCTATTACAAATTTGTTTTTATCTTTAGGAGTTTGTACTGAAAAGTAAAGATTTTCTCTGTTAAACCCAGTTGTTAAAGTAAAGGGATTATTTAAGTTAAGTAATTTTATAATATCTTCTTTTACAATTTGTGTTGCTGTTGCAGTAAAGGCAACTACTATTGGTCTTTTATCGAGTAAAGAAATAATTTCTTGAATTTTACAATAACTTGGCCTAAAATCATGTCCCCATTGCGAAACACAGTGTGCTTCATCTATTGCAATCATGGATATATCTAAAGATTTAAGCAAATTAATAAATGTATCAGAAAATAACCTTTCTGGTGCTACATATATAATTTTATATACATTATGAAAAATATTTTCAACTGTTTGAATATAGTCTAATTCTGATAAAGAGCTATTAAGGTATGTTGCAGAAATTCCGCTGACTATTTAAGCTATCTACTTGGTCTTTCATAAGAGAAATTAAAGGAGAAATTACAATACAAACTCCGCTAAACATTAATGATGGAATTTGGTAGCAAATAGACTTTCCAGCACCTGTTGGCATAATGCCAAGACAGTCTTCTTTGTTTAAAATATGACTTATAATTTCTTTTTGACCTGGTCTAAAATTTTCATAGCCAAAATATTTTTTTAAAATAGTTTCAGGTAACAATTAAAATAACCTCATTTCTTATACAATTATTATTAGGTAGGGGGAATATAATAGAAAAATTAGAATTTAACAATTAATAAAATACATTATATTCTATAAATAAAGAAAAAGTCAATAATTTGTTAATAAATTTACTAAAAATGCTTGCAATTAGTTTAAATTGATGATACAGTTATAACTGTAAAATTTTGCAGCTATTTTTTATTAAAGAAGGAGGAAAGCGATATGACATTCAAAAAAAGGACACGGTTTAATTTCTTTATAATTTTTAATCTTATTATAATTAGCATTATTTATTCATTATATGCAAGTTATAATAAAAAGGTTTTAGAACCTATTAATCAAAAAAATTTTAAAAATCTTGATTTTACAAATTATTATTATAATCAATTAAATGATTATGAAAAAGAAATTTATGAGAATCTTATTAAATCCCAAGAAAAATTTTTAAATGGAGAAACAGTTATTTTAAATGTTAATTTTTATAATAAGCAATGTTATCTAAGTTTAGATAATTATGCAAATTCTGCTAAAAAAGCTATTAAGGCTTGTATTTATGATAATCCTAAAGTAGATATATGGCTTGATGGTTACAAACGGTCACTTAAACGGTCAGAAGATAACATATATTTAATTTTTGAGTGTAAAGAAGAAAACAAAGATAATTTTGATTTAAAGCCAGAAAATATATATAAATCTCTATCAGATTTTGATTTAATATCCAATAATTTTGTAAGTAACCTATCAGGTACAGATACTAAAAAACTAACGCAAATACACGACTGGCTAGTAGAAAATGCATGCTATGACTATACAATTTCACTTCCAAATACTAGAACTGCATATGGCGCAATTGTACAAAAACGTTCTGTATGTTCAGGCTTTGCATATGCATACAAATATCTTGCAAGCCTCGCAGGTATAGATGTTTTATATGTAGTAGGAGAATTTTATAATAGTCAAGATGACACATTTACACCACATGCATGGAATGTAGTTTGTATAAAGAATAAGTTTTATATAGTTGATGTAACCTTTGACTGTACATTAAATAGTAAAACTAAAAATACATTTTTATTTTCTCCAATAGATGATGGAATGCATTTTGCAAGTACTGATTACTTTAATTATGATTTTTAAGTAGCAAAAGCCCAATAACAATTGGAATTGGGCTTTAAAAATAATATAAAATACCATTTGTGTATAATTTAAATTAAATAATCTCTCTTTATAATTGTTATTGTATATGTAATTTAGCAAAGAAAATTGCAATATTATGTAAAATATGTTAAAATTAATAAGTAAAGACAAATTGTCTAAAAAAAACAGGAGGTGTAATATGGAAACATTAAACACAAAACGGAATGGAGATAATTCACAGGCCGAAAAATTAAATTCCAATGCCTATGAGCCACCGATTCCGTTGGGGTTCGAGATCTACGAGAAAAACGAAAATGGCTTTTTTGTCATCAACTCAAAAGATGAAAGCGTTTTCAAGTGGATGAATCCTGATACTTTGCTCTGCAATGGAGTTGACAAAAAGGGCAATATGACCAAAAGCGGAAGAAGGGATTTTAGTGGCAGAGAATTTCCAACGAAGTTTGACCATGAGCATTACTATGAAACAAGTGACACCCAATTTATGAGATGTATAAAAGCGTTCGGAGGCTATTATATTTCCATATGGAAGGCAAGAAGAGAAGAGAGTAACCATGTAAACTTTGCAGGCAAGGGAGATATAGTAGACCTTATTACATACGAAGAGGCAAAAAAACAGGCTCAAATGTATGCTAAAATTTATGCAAAATATGACAACTTCTCTTCCAACATACCATGCGGAGCGGCAATGGACTGCGTCTTTGAGGAGATTTTTGAACGCTTTGAAAAAGAAGTAATGCTCTTAAAAAAAGCGGGCGAGAAGGCATATGATGTATGGAATAGGTATGCAGAGGAAATGCGAAAAGACTTTCTGATAAACGACATTTATGGCATGCATGACTTAATCGGAAAAGGAATAGAAATGACTTCAGAGGGATATAGGGATATTAAGTCTATGGTTTCATATAGGTGTGGACAAAGAGGCCTTGGACTGATAGCATATCATAACAATTACAACAATTTAAGAGATGCAAGCTTCGTTTTGGGTGATAGAAATTTTAAGGCATCAGACTTCAAAGTGTATGGGTGTGGCTACCGGCTTGTGCTTTTCCCGAAAGTGCAAAAGTAGGAATTTAAAGTAAAAAAACACAAAAGTCGAGCTTGGCTCGGCTTTTTGTGTTTTTAATAGAAATAACCCAAGCCCCCAAGCATATATATGCTATAGGGGGTATTTATATGGGAACAAAAGGATTAGATTTTAAACACAAAGAAGTAATAAACATTATAGACCGGAAGGCGTCTTCGGCTATGTACAAGATGTAACAGCAGACTTAGAATCAGGCATAATTACATCTATAATGGTTGCAAGAAAGAGAATAGATATAGTAGGTTTGAATTTGTGAGAAAACAAGTAAGAAAGGGCTATACAACAATGCAGGGAGAAAAAAGGACAGGCTATGTGGTGAGGGAAAAGTTTGTGTATGAGGTTGTGTGTAAGGTGAAGATGTAGAAAGATATAATTAACAAGAAATTGTTGTGAGTTCAAGTATTTTACAATAAATATAAGTTGCAAGTATAGAAAAATATAAAAAAGTATGCTATAATCTATAAAAATAGAATAGTTATTACTATATGGGAGATACTTATATAAATATATTTATGCGAGGTGATAACTATTTGGAAAGGAAATTAAATAGGGTGAAAATAAAAGAAATAAAAATCAATAAATTATATGATATGTATAATTATGACATTAAATTTAATGAAGATATAACATTTTTACATGGCAAAAATGGATGTGGAAAAACTACTATATTAAATATAATAACTTATATAATTACTGGTAAGATTTATAAGTTATTTTCATATGATTTTGAAAATATAATTTTGGAATATAGGGATGACAAAAGAAATAATAATATAGTTTTTAATAAGATAGAAAATGATATTGAAATAAACTTCGGAAATGAAAAGAAACTCATAGAAAAAAAAGTTATGGAAAGAATTCTTAGAGAAGTGAGAAATGAAGAATCTAGGTTTGAGCCAAGAGGTTTATTAATAGATGAGGCAAGCTTTAAAGAGTATAGTATTCTAAGAAAAATAAAGGAGCTATTTGAATTTGTATATATTCCTCTTAATAGAAATGACTTAGCTGATAGAGAAAGAATGATGCAATATAGAGGATATAGATCTTTGAGATTAAGAGAAAATTTAGAAGAAGCTATATATAATATTGAACATATAATATTAAATAATTATGCTAAGATTCAGAGCGAAATTTCTAGGCTAGGAAAAATGTTACAGATAAATATAGTGAAATCAATGTATCAGTATAATAATGAATCTGATTTAATCATGCAAGATTCATTAGAAAAAAGCGATGCACAAAAAGATATAGAAAATTTTAAAAAGGCCAATTTATATGATGATGAGTTAGCAAAACAAATAAAGAATTTTTATCAAAAACTAATAAAGAAAAATGATGATAAGGAAAGTATTGATTTCACATATATATTAAATGCTAGCAAAATAGCCCAATTAAATAAGATAAGAGAAGTATTTAATGAATATGATGAAAAAGTAAAAGAACTAAATGAGCCAATAGATAAGTTACAAAAAATTGTTACTAATTTTTTTGAAGATAGTGCAGAGAAGAAAGAATTAGTTATAGTAGAAGATGATATTTATTTCCTAACAGAGCATGGTAATAGGAAAGTAAAACTTGATAGTTTATCATCAGGAGAAAAACAAATTTTAATATTATTTACTTACCTAATATTTGATGTTGCTAATAGAGAAAAACCAATATTTATAATTGATGAACCAGAACTTTCTCTACATTTATTATGGCAGAAAAATTTTGTGAATTCTGTACTTGAAACTAATCCTAATATGCAATTAATATTAGCAACACATGCACCAGAAATTATTGATAAATATAGAGATAAAGCATATAAAGTAGAATTAAATGTGAATTAAGAGGAAAAAATGGGGGAAGAACTTAAATATAGCAGTAATGCATTATTAAACAAAGATATATTTTTTGAAAATGATATAAATTTTTATATTGAAGATAGAGAGAAAGAATATAGATATGCTAGTATCTTAAAACAACTATTTAATGTAAAGATAGAAAGCATTTTTGCATTAGATGGTAAGAATAATTTAAAAAGAAAATATAAAGAGCTAAAAGATGAAGATAAATTATATAATAGTTTTTTTATAGCAGATTTAGATTTTGATTTTTTATTAAAAAGGGATATTGTTGAAGATCCACATTTTATATATTTAGAAAAATCTGAAATTGAAAATTATATACTTGATAAAAATGCTATTTCAAATTTTTTGATGAATGAATTAAAGTGTATGCCAACAAAAGCTGAGAATTTATTAAAATATGATGAATGGTTAGAAAAAACAAATAAAAAATTATATGAGTTATTTTTAATATATTTTATAGTGCAAAAATTAAATATAGGCGAAAAAAATACAAGTGATAAAGCATATAAATATTTTGATGAAGAAGGACAAGTAATTGATAAAGAAATAAAAAAATATTATGAAACTATAGAAGATAAATTAATAGAAATTGGCGAAAATCTAGATGAAAATATCTGTGAAGCAAAAAAACTTATAAAAAAGTGTTATAATAATGATTTCTCTAAATTTATCAAAGGCAAATATATATTGGTTGGGTTAAGAAAATACTTATCATATATTATAAGTAAAAAATTACATAAAAGAAAATGTATAAATGAGGAATTTTTTACAAATTGGTTATTTAATTTTTTTGATAAAAAAGATTTATTCTTTTTGAGAGATAGAGTAAAAGAGTGCATAAAATCTAATGGAAATTATGATATGAAATTTTAGAAGATGATGGGAGATGTATTATTAGAATGAATATCATAGAAATTTATAATAAATACCACTTGCCAGAAAATTTGCAAATGCATATGTTAAGGGTAGCTGCATGTAGTAAGCTTATAATCAATAATTGGAATGGACCAAAGATAGATAAAGAAGCGATAATTAGAGTATGCTTATTGCATGATATGGGAAATATAGTAAAAATTCCAAAAGAATTTTATGATAATGAATGTTTTAGAAAAATTAGGAAGATGTATTTTGATAAATATGGAACTAATGACCATGAAATTAATCTTGAGGTTGGAAGGCAAGAAGGATTAAATGAAAAAGAAATAGAGATATTAGATGGAAAAAGGTCAAGAAAAAATGAAGAAACTCTAAAATCTAATTCATATGAGAGAAAAATATGTGCCTACTGTGATCAAAGAGTCAGTCCTAGTGGAGTAGTTAGCATAAAGGAAAGATTAGAAGATGCAAAAACTAGATACAAAGATAAATCATTGTCTGTATGGTCAAACAAAGAAAAAGCAGATTATTTGATAGAATGTTCTTTAGGGATAGAAAAGCAGATTATGGGGCACTGCAAAATTACTCCAGAAGAAATAAATAATAATTCAATAGAAAAATATGTAGAAGAGTTAAAAAAATATACAATAAAGAGATACTAAATTTAGCATAAACGGAGTTGGTAAAATGGAATTATTTACATATGAAGTAAACGATATAAGAGAATTAAAAGAAAAATTAAAAAATAATAGAGAGATTTCAAAAGATTATGAAGTAGCAGTTATTTTATGTGCTTTTGATAAAGATAATAAAATTATTTTTCAAAGAAGAGGACAAGGTTGCAGAGATGAAAGATTAAAATTAGAAACAATAGGTGGAAGAGTTAAGGAAAGTGATAATGATTTTAGAAATGCACTTAAAAGGGAGATTATAGAAGAAGTTGGAGAAGAAGCAAATATCGAAATTGATGAATTTATTATGGCAACCTATGGAGTTACATTTGATAATAGATATAATAAGCAACAGGCTTGGGTATACCTTGTATATAAAGGAAATTTGAAAACTGGACAATTAGAAATTAAAGAGCCAGACAAATGTTTAGGATATGAAAGATATAAAATTGGTGAAGTAGATGAGAATGAATTAAGCAATGGATCAAGAGAGATTTATAGAATAGTAAGTAGAAAATATGAGTATTTAAGATAAGGAGGTAAAGTCCAATGAAAGTAATAGTAGGTGGAATTATAGAAAAAGAAGGAAAATATTTGTTAGTACAAGAAGCACAGGAGAAAGCTTATAAAAAGTGGAATTTCCCAGCAGGACATTTAGATCTTAATGAAAGTTTAAAGGAAGGAGCAATTAGAGAAATAAAAGAGGAAACAGGTTGTGATGTAGAACTAGATGGAGTATGCTATATTGCTAATAAAGTTTTACAAGATGATTTGTTTGTAATGGTAGCTTTTAGTGCTAAGCTAATTAAAGAAAATATTGAATTTGACAAGAAAGAAATTTTAGATGTGAAGTGGTTTGATTATGATGAGATAGTAAATAAAATGAATAATGAATTGAGAGGAAACTATATTAAAACAGCAGTAATGAATCATAAGAAGAAGTTAATTGCACCAAAGGAGATAGTTAATATTTTAAATGATTGAATTAGCATAAATAATATGTGGGAAAAGTAAAATAAAAAAATAGACAAGAGAAGC
>CANSWM010000062.1 GCA_947650745.1 uncultured Clostridium sp.
TTTTAGTGCATTATACCAAAGTGCATTTATTTCAACTGCTTTTCCGATTTCTTGGAGTAAATGCAAAATTTCCATATTTAGCATCCATCCATGTGTTTTGCGTTTCTGGCGTTCCTGATACTATTAGATAGTCTTCATCTAAATATATATTGTTATTATCTAAATCTATTCCTTCTTTATATGATTTTATAATATTTTTTAATCTCGAATATATTCCCTTTATAAATGTAGTATCATTTGTGTATTTATAATATTTATATACTGCTTCAAATAAAAGAAGTGAACTATCCGCACTATTATATAAAGGTCTTAAGTCAAAGCCTGAATATCCATTTGGTACTAGTCCAAATTTTATATCTCTTACTAATGTAAGTAATACTTCTTTTGCAACTTCATACCTTCTTGGTATAAGTAGTATTCCTTCAAATGAAATTAAACTATCTCTTGCCCAGTCTAAAAACCATGGGTATCCTGCAATTATTGTGTGAAGCCTAAAATTGGGTCTATATACTACGAAATTGTCTGTTCCTATTATATAATCTTGTATGAACGCTTTATATTTTTCTTCATATTTAGCTTCTTCTTTTGGTTCATAGAGTTTTGATGCTAAGATTAATTTTCTTATTCTTATTATTTCATCGTTTATTACTTTTTTTACGTCTATTTCTTCAATATTATCTTCTAATGAGCATACAAATTCAATATCTTTTTCTTCATTTTCTTCAATATCTACTTCATATCTTCCAGGTACTGCATGATTTTCTTCTGGATAAAATCCTCTTTTTTGTTCCTCTAAATAATACATATTATTAAACATATCATTTTCATGCTTAATATATGTTCCCTCATTTAAGTTCATATAAACTGGGTTTTCTGCTTGATAATCTATAATCATAGACACCTTATTCTTATTTATAGTTTGTTTCAATTCAAATACATGGTTGGTATTCATTTGGTGGAAATCTCTATAATTTATTATTGGCGCTAATGTTAATTTTGCCTTTTCCTTACCATTTTTTATTTTATATAATATGCAGACTGTATTTTTACCATATTCCATGCATATTAACTTCTTTATTTCTACATCTTGTACTTTGTATGTAAATATTGGAATATAGTCTTTTTCAAAACTTTCTATAAATTTGTATCCATCTGATATATAGTTATTTGACATGTTTGTATATAAGTCATAACTCTTTCCTGATATTTCTAAGCTTTCATCTAGTTTTGATAGTATTAATCTTCTTCTTCCTGGTGCCGCAAAAGGTGCAATAAGTAGACCATGGTATTTTCTTGTATTACATCCTATAATTGTTGACGATGCAAATCCTCCTATACCATTTGTTATTAACCATTCCTTTTTTAGTGCATTTTCTAGCTTTAGTTCTTCTTCTCCAAATTTTCTCATACGTTCCTCCGAGACATTTATCTTATTTTTCGTCTTCTATCCATCTTCTTTTTTCTTCTCTTTTTGTATCACTATTTCTTATTGACCTTATTCTTTCATCATATTTTGTACTAAATTTTGACTTTGGTTTTTCTAATCTTCTTGACTTCTTGTTTTCTTTATTTGCTTCTTTTATTTGTTTATGCTTTTCTTTTGCTTTTTCTTTTCTTACTTCATTATTTGCTTTAAGTTTTGTATTCATTCTTACATATTTAGGATTATTTTGCATATCTTTAAATTTTAAATCTTCACATATAATTTCTATTATAGAATCTGCAACTGCAACTGGATCATGCCTAATTGCTCCATTATCTATACATGCAAATTCTTTTCTTATTGGTTTTACACCTTGTTCTTTGCATTTTACGGCATCTTGTTCTACTGGGAAAGCTCCATCTTTGTTATATATTCTAACAAATTCAGGCACTATATCTCCAAAGTCATACACACAATAATCTATTACCTTGTTGTTTGCATGTTCTAATATTGCTTTTATATGGTCTGATAAGCTATAATCATCTGTTTCTCCTGGTTTTGTCATTATATTTCCAATATATATTTTTATTGCTTTACTTTCTTTTATTGCTTTTGATATTCCCTTTATTAAAAGATTTGGAATAACTTCTGTATAAAGATTTCCGAGGTCCTATTACAATTGCATCTGCATCTTCTATTGCCTCTATTACTCCGTGGGGCTGGTCTTACATTAGATGGAACTATAAATACCCTATTTATCTTTGAAATTTTTTGCATCGATGTTACACCTATTTTATCTTTTCCATCTACTACAGTCCCATCTTCTAATTCTGCAGATATGTTCATTTTGTCAAGAGTTACTGGTAATATTTTTCCTGTCATATTAAGTATTTTTGAAATGTTTTCTATAAATTTTGAACCCTCTCCATTATTTTGCTGCATTGCTGCCACAAATAAACTTGTAAAATCTAAATCCTCATGTACTTTTAGTCTTAATAACTTGTCCATATCTGTTTCATTTTCTGATAAAGAAACTATACTTTTTCTTACATCTTCTAATGGCATAAAACTATTTGTCTCATTTTGTCCCTCACCATAATCTGTCATTGATGCTATTGCTGTTAAGTTATTTGTATAATCTTTTAGTCCTTTTAATACAGTATTTAAACCAGATCCTCCACCAATTACTACTATTTTTGGTCCTTCTTTATAAACTGTTTTGTTAAATATTAATGAATTTACATTTACATCTTTTTTCTTATCCGCTATTCTATCATCTGTGTCTTCTACAAGTAATTCTAATACTCTTTTTTGGCTATATATAATTCCAATAATTATCGTCATAAATCCTATCATTGATATTATAATTATTCCAATTAATTTTAACGTAGATAGTTTTTGCATATTCATTATTGTTGCTATTCCATAGCAAACAAGAACTATTCCTAATATAATAACAAACATCCATCTTTTCATTTTAGTTCCTGATTTAAACCATTTTAAGATTCCCAATTTAGTAGCCTCCCGCATTTTATAAATTATTGTTTTATTATATCATTTAATATATTTTTAGTAAATATTATTTCTTTATTTCTTCTATAATGTCTTTTTCTGTAAGTTTAAAATATTTAAGTAACTCTTCTGCTTTACCTGATTTACCAAATGTATCTTTAATTCCCATTCTTGTTACTTTACATGCATAATTAGTACTTAATACTTCACATACACTGCTACCAAGTCCACCTATAATACTGTGGTCCTCTATTGTTATTATTCTTTTAGTCTCTTTTGCACACTTTACAATTAGTTCTTCATCTATGGGCTTTATTGTATGCATATCAATAACTCTAATATTTATTCCTTCTTTTTCTAGAGTCTCTTTTGCCTTTATTGCTTCTGCTACGGTCACCCCTGTTCCAATTACAGTAGCATCTGTTCCTTCTCCTATCTGTACCCCTTTTCCTATTTGAAACTTTTGATTTTCATCATATATTACAGGTGTTGCAAGTCTACATAGTCTTAAGTAAACTGGGCCATCAATTTTGGCAATTTCTTCTACCGCCCACTTGGTTTGTATATCATCTGATGTACATAGCACTTTCATATTTGGAAGTGTTCTCATCAAACTTATATCTTCTAACATTTGATGTGTTGGTCCATCTTCTCCAACTGTAATTCCTGCATGTGTTGCACATACTTTCACATTTTGATTCGGATAGCAAATGCTGTTTCTTATTTGGTCATATGCTCTTCCTGCTGCAAATACTGCAAATGAACTTGCAAAAGCAATTTGTCCGTGATGCAGCAAGACCTGCTGCTGTTCCCATCATATCTTGTTCCGAAATTCCCATTTCAAAAAATCTATCTGGAAATTTTTTTGCAAATATATTAGTTTTTGTAGCCTCTGAAAGGTCTGCATCTAATACTACAATTTTTTTATTTTCTTCACCTATCTTTGCTAAGGCTTCCCCATAGCTTGCTCTTGTTGCAATTTTTTCACTTAAATTCATATTATTATTTCCTTTCTATTTTTTACTGTTTTTTTTAAGTTCCCTAATTGCCTCTTTATATTGTTCTTCATTTGGAGCTTTTCCATGCCACCCGTACTTGATTTTCCATAAAAGGAACTCCTTTTCCCTTTATAGTTTTTGCAATTATTGCTGTTGGCTTCCCTTTTATACTTTTAGCTATTTCTAACGCTTTTATAATTTGTTCTATATTATGGCCATCAATATTTATTGTATTAAAACCAAAACTTTTAAATTTCTCATCTATTGGATATGGATTCATTACGTCTTTTACTGTTCCATCAATTTGCAAATTATTATTATCTACAATAACACATATATTATCTAGTTTGTAATGGCTTGCTGTCATGGCAGCCTCCCATATTTGACCTTCTTCTATTTCTCCATCTCCAAGTAAAGTATATACCCTAATTCCTCTACTATTTAATTTTGAGCTAAGTGCCATTCCATTTGCGATAGAAAACCCCTGTCCTAAAGATCCTGTACTTGCATCTACTCCTATTATTTTATTCATATCAGGATGTCCTGATAAATTGCTGTCTATATGTCTTAGATTAGATAATTCGTTTACATCAAAATATCCACGGTTTGCAAGTGTACTGTATAAAGCTGGCGCTGCATGCCCTTTTGAAAGTACAAATCTATCTCTTGCTTCATCTTTTGGCCTTGATGGGTCTATATTCATTTGGTTCCAGTATAATACTGCTAATATATCAGCACATGAAAGTGAGCCTCCAGGATGTCCTGATTTTCCTCCATATACAGCTTCTATTATGCCTATTCTTATATCGTTTGCTTTCTTTTTTAACTCATCTATATCGGTAATTTTCAAAGATATTTCCTCCTTAAATTTTTTTATTTTGTTCCAAATATTCTATCTCCTGCATCTCCTAAACCTGGAACTATATAGCTTGCCTCATTTAATCCTTCATCTATTGCTCCGCAGTAAATTTGTACATCTGGATGTACTTCTTGCATTTTTGCTAGCCCTTCTGGTGCTGCAATTATGCTTAAGAATTTTATTTTCTTAACGCCATCTTCTTTTAGAAGGGTTATCGCATCTATTCCAGACCCTCCTGTTGCAAGCATTGGGTCTATTATTATTACTTCCTTATTTTCTATTCCTTCTGGCATTTTATAGTAGTATCTAACTGGCTTTATTGTTTTTTCATCCCTATAAAGCCCTATATGACCAATTTTTGCATTTGGTATCATTTTTACTATTCCATCTATCATTCCAGTTCCCGCTCTTATTATTGGTACAAACACATAATTATTTTCGTCTATCATTTGGGCTGTCATTTTTTTAATTGGTGTTTCAATTTCTACCTCATGAAGCTTAGCATCTTTCATAGCCTCATAACATAAAAATACTGTTATTTCTGAAATTAATTCTCTAAATTCTTTTGTTCCTGTTTTTTTGTTTCTTAAAATTGCTAATTTGTGTTCAAGTAGCGGATGTTTTAATTCAATTGGTTTCATTATAGTTTCCTCCTTTTAATATTTCTTATTTTATATTGTTCTAAAAATCCAAAGTACAATAATTAATACTCCGTATAATTACTCTGTATATAGCAAATCCTTTAAAGCTTCCTTTTTTCAAATATTCTAATAAGAATTTTATTACAAATAAACCGAACTATAAAACTTGTAATTATACCTATGAAAAATGGTACACTTATTACAAAATCTTTTAATTTATATAGTGTTGCACCTGCAACAATTGGTGTTGACAAAAGAAATGAATACTTTGCAACTGATTCCCTTTTTATTCCTAGCATTCTTCCTGTTGTCATTGTAATTCCTGAGCGTGATACTCCTGGTATAAATGCTAATGCTTGTGAAAGTCCTATTAAAAATGTTTGTTTAAATGTCATATCTTTATACTCTATATCTGATTTTGACTTTTTATCTACTATATAAAGAATTATACCCATTACAATAAGTGCAATTCCTATAATAAGTGCATTTTTTAGGGCATCTTCTAGGAAATGGTCTAATATAAATCCTATGGCACCTCCTGGTATTGTTGCAATTACTAAATACCAAAACATTTTACCTTCAAATGATTTTTCTTTTTTTACAACTTGTTTAAATCCTCCTATAATTAATTTAATCCAGTCTTTAAAGAAAAATATAACAATTGCAAGTAAAGTTCCTGCATGAAGTGCAACATCAAACCCTGCAAACGCTGTATTAAATTCTTCTACATTAGTCCATCCAAATACCCATGGTATTAAATATAAATGGGCTGAACTTGAAATTGGAAGTAGCTCTGTTAGCCCTTGTACTACTCCTAAAATAACTGATTGAATAATAGTCATTTTCTTTTTCCCTCCTTAAAATTCTCTTTCTCTTCCGATTTTCTTCTTCTATTTCGTGTCTTATCTTTCCTTTTGTTTTTGGTTTTAATTTATGCATGTTTAATTTTTGAGCTACATTATATGTTTTTTCTAGATGCTTCATAGCCTTTTTTTCTTTTTCTGTATGAGATGTTTTTCTTACCTTTATATCTTCTTCATCAATTATTGGTATTTGGAATTTGCTTTTTACTGGTATAAAAATTGGCTCTTGGTTTGCAATTTTTATATATTTGTTATCTAAATCTATTGCTAAATTTACAAATTTGACAGCATTATCATAATCTCCTCTTAACATATATATTTTTCCAAGCTCATAATATGCATCTGGCTCTTGTTCTTTATCTTCTAATGCTTTATAGAAATATTTTTCTGCTTCATCTAAATCCATTTCAATTAGGTTTATTTGTCCCAAAGCATAATATGCATGGAAACTTAAAGCATTTATTGTTGCTGCTTTTTCGTAACACATTTTCGCATTTTCAAAATCATTTAACATTGTATATGTTATTCCCATGCTGTAATATAATTCAAAATTATTAGGAGAGTGCTTTAGTCCATTTGTGTAAACATTTAAAGCTTCTTTATACATTTCTTTAGTGCATAAAATATCTCCAAGTAACATAGTTGCAGCTACATATTCTGGCTTTTTATTTAATAAGTTGTTTAACATTATAATTGCATCATCTTTTTTTCCTAAATCATTTAAAAGAGATGAAATTTTATAATATGAATCATAATCTTTTTTGTTTAAATCTACTGCTTTTACATACTCATCAATTGCTTTTCTCATTCCACCTTCTTTTTCATAAATTTCAGCAAGCCTTTTGTGTGCTATATCATTTGAAGGATATTTATCTGTAATAAGTAACCAAATTTCTTTGCTTTTTTTAGAATTTCCGAATTAAATCATAAAATTTTGCAACCGACATATAGATTAGTTCTGAAAAATTTTTTCCTTTTCTTTCTAACAAGATAATAATAACTGGGATTATAATTGAAATTAGATACATTACAACTTTAATAAATATATTGTAATTTAAAATAAATATAATCTCTATGAATTCTAAAATAATACCTAATAATTGCATTACTAATATAAAAATATATATTTTATCTATTTTTTTTATTAGTTTAAAAAACATTGTTATTAGTAAATATATGGCTAAAATAGTAAATATTATTTTCTCTACTAGCATTATAAATTGTGCCTCCCTTTGTCTTTTTTCTTTTTCTATTTTATATTATTTTTATATAAAAGTCTACAATTATTTTGAAATAATTTGTTATTTCTTAAATAAAATACAGCTTTATATAAATTAAAAAATAAAATTGGTGCTTTTACTGTAACACCAATTTTATTTTTCTTATTTTATTTAATTATATTGTGTTTAGATTATTAATCTATTTAAATCAATTATTCTACTTAGATGTCATTTATGTCAAAATCTGGCATTCCAATATATACATCTTTATTTATCTTTTGAACATCTATAATTTTATTAAGTTTTATTATTGTATATAATTCATATTTATATACTTTACTTCCTCCATCTCTATATACTAATGCGTTTGGAATATCTTTATCTGCTTTTGATATTATTTCTTCCATCGTTATTTTATTTTCTAATAAAGCTTGCCTTAAAGATATTTCTTCTTTATCTATAATTACATTCACATTTACTCCATATCCATAAACATTGTAATCATATTTATCAGTTTCTGATTTATCTAATATCTTGTTTACCTTATTATCTACTTTTGGAGTTTTATCATACACTTTTATTGTAAATTTTTCTTTTGCTTCAAATATTATCCATCCTTCATCAGTTGGAACTTCTATTGTATTTGTGTTTACATATTGATATCCTCTTGCTCCTTCAAAATTCGCTTCTCCATCTTTTTTTGGTATTTCATTTTCTTTAACTATACTTGTTACATTTCCATCCAATGTTCCACAACGTAATGTAATTTCACTTAATCTACCTGTATCATAATATAACATTCCATCAACGTTTATAATTCTACCTATTGGGGTATTATCTTTACCCGCTATGTCATTATTTACGCTATTTGCTGCTAGTATACTACTTTTATTATCTACATCTGCCTCAATATTTTTTTGCATTTTTGTTTGACTAAAAGCTAAAATTCCTACCACTAAAAGTAAAATTAATAATAAAACACAAATCATTATTTTTTCATTCTTCTTCATAATTCTCACCTTATTGTCCTTTCTATAATTTAGACGTCTTTTTATCTTCTTTTGGTTGGTACTTTAGAAAAAAAATAATATGGGAAATTATAAAAATAGAGCTAAGTAATTTTTAAAGTTTACTTGGCTCTAAATTTCTGGTGCTCCTTCAAGGGCTCGAACCTTGGACCTACCGGTTATGAGCCGGTTGCTC
>CANSWM010000063.1 GCA_947650745.1 uncultured Clostridium sp.
AAAAAAATACTGGAGAATATTTTTGTTTTTTTGATTCTCCAGTATTTTATATTTTGCGGTGGTGCTAGGTATGTGTTGCCATAGGGCTAGTTTTCCGCATTTACTTTTATTGATTTTAAGTCTTTTATTTGATATTTTGCATTATTACTCGTTATATTAAAGACTTTCCCAGTTATTGTAACACTATTTCCGTCTGTTATTTCTGTGCCAAAAACAATGTTTTTTTCTACTCTATCATTCACAAAATTTTTAGTTTCTGCAAATTCTGTAATGTCATAATCTCCAATATGGCAATACCATTCTTTCAATTCTCTTTTTGTTTTTCCAATTTTTCCTGAATAAGAACTTACTAGCTTATATTCGTCTGATACATCAACAACTCCAGTAATCTCAAAAATATCTTTATTTATGTATGCGTTTTTCATTTCTATATTTGCAACATCATAATCGAATCTTGCTCCACCAACAATACTATCTTCTTTTGAAAAGTCAATATTGCTTATTTTTCCAACTATTGTTACTTTTTGATTCTTATCCAATAACTTAATATCTTTTTTTAATAGATTAGCTTTTATTTTAGTTCTATGGGTATCACTATAATAATTGTCGGAATCATAAATTATAATACTATTATCTTGAAAGTCTTGTATATATCCTGTAATAATATAACAATTATTTATATATTTTTCTTTTGCTCTTGTTTGATTTGACTTTATTTCACTTTCAAAATCTTCAAGTTTAATATCATTTGCAACTGCAAGCATTTTTTCTTTTGACATTTTACCTTTTGGAATAATAACAATAACTACCGCTATAATGACAATAGCAACAACAACAGGAATTATAATTTTTAATTTAGATTTTTTTGTTCCTTGTTCCATTTTCTTAGCCTTCCTTTTTTTCTACTATTTCTACAATATGCCCTGATATAGTAGGGCTTACATTTGTTATGTCACATTTTACAACTACTTTGACAGTATCTCCTTTGTCTATTGTTGCTAATTCGTCTGTAGGTATGTAAACTATTAAAGGCTTTTTCAAATATTGTCCTATATTATCTTTAACATATACATCACAACTATTTGTCTTGATATTACTAATAAAAACGTTACCTATCCAATATCTATTATTGTATTTTTCTTTGGCTCTTGCTATATTTTCTGAAACTTCCTTTAGCATATCTTCCCAACTTATATATTCTGCTTGTTCTAACATTTCCTCTTTGCTCAATACTTTTTGTGTTTGTTCTTGCTCTTGCTCTTGTTCTTGATTATTATGTGGCTTTAAAATTATAATTGCAATAATTGGAATAATAATAATTGCAATAATTGCAATTATTAAGATGTTCTTTTTACTTTTCATTTTTTAATATCTCCTTTTACTTATTATATTTCAACAGTATTATATAATGTAACTGACAAAAAATCAATATATTATACTATATTTTCATACCAACAGAATAAGTATCAACTTTTGAATGTATAATTAACCAACCATTTATGATATAAGAAATAGTATAATTATATAATACTGGCAAGGGGTGTAAAATATGAAAAAATTTAAGTTTGAAAAATCTGCGGACAGTAATGTAACTAAGTCAATTCGTTTCCCAGAAGAACTTGATACAAAAATCTGTGATATTGTTGATAAAGCTAACAAAGGCAAGAAGAAGAAAGAATATAGTTTCAATGGTTTTGTTGTTAGTGCGTGCCAGTATGCCATTGAAAATATGGAAGAATAAAATAAACTGGAGCATATGTTGCTCCAGTATCTGAATAATTAAATGCGGGGGACTAGGTCAATGTTGCATATAGACTAGACTTCCGCATTTTCTTTAGGCAATTTTAACATTATCATTGTATAATCTTTGCCTAGTGTTCTAATAGGCTGTATATATTCGCTTTTTATCCCTATGCTATTAAGTTTTTGACAAAGTTCTTTTGGCAACTCAATTTTTTCTCGCCTTTCTTCTCTTCCTGTAGTTTTTAATATGACTTGATTCTCTCCAATTTTTTCAAGCTCAAAAATCTCGTCTTCTGATACTCCTAGTTTTTTTCTCAATTCTTCTGGTACGATTACTCTTTCTTTCATTTCTTTAGTTTGCATTTTTTAACTCCTTTCTTAAAAATCTCATCTTTTTTATTATAACATTATGCTTCTAAATAGGCAATATATAGCCAAATAATATATCGCATTTTTCATAGCCCTATAATTTTACTGGCTAATAATTTGTAGTAAAAATTCCTATAATATAAGCAAAAGTGGGAGTTTTGAAAAATGATACAAATTAAGATAAAAAGTTTATTAGAGAAAAACAAAATGAGTAGATACAAGCTAAGACAATATACTACACTAACTTATGAACGTGTCAACGATTATTATTTCGGTCGTGTAAAATCAATAAAAGTTGAAGAATTGGAGCAACTTTGTGAATTGTTTAATTGTAATATACAGGATATTGTTGAGTATAAAAAGAATAAGAAATGAAAAAGTTTGCGGGAACGGGTTTAATATATACCTCACACCCGCATATTTCCATTTTAAGACATTTTTATAATAATTCCTTATAGTTCTATCTTTAATAAATTACGACCATTTACAAATGATTTTCGATGGAAGCGGTTTAATTCATTATTTTAGTTCATTTTAGCTATTGACCGATTATAACTTGCCACAATTTATTTGTGGCAAGTTGGAGGGAACACTCGGTCAATCGGTATCTTGCAAGGCGAACTTGTGAGCCTGCAAAGGACTGATTGCCGTGTGTTGCTCTCCGTTCCTTTTGTAACTAAATAAAATACATACTTTTTTTGCTAAACTTATATATATATAGCAAAAAAAGTATGTATTTTTCTTAATTTAAAATGCTTTATCAATAATATAATGTATCGTTCCCGCACTTTTCACTCTTTGATTGTCTGCTTTTGGATAATATACTTGTTTTTCCTTATACTCTTGCTTAATCAATGGTATTTGCCTTAACAAGCTACAGGAATTTTTTACTCCGCCTTCTGTTTCATTTATCAAATAAGCAATTTCTTTTTGAGAAAAGCTATATTTAAGTTGTTTCATTCTTTCTTTGTCTGTATCTTCGTCATACTGACAACTTAAAGAAAAAAGATACATCTTTAATATCGTATGCCATTTTGCGGAAGTTAGCCCATTGTCTATGATGTTCCCTTCTTCATTTCTATTGTATGTTCTTATTATTTCTATATTTTTTGCTGTTGCTCTTGTTATAACTTGGCTTGCTCTTAATTTATCAATATCAAGGTATCTGTCAATTCTTTTGTAATATTCTTTTTGCCTGTTGATTTCTCTTTCAACAAATACTTTTTTTATATACTCGTCATTTATTGTTAATATATATGTTTCCTTGTCTTTTGTAAATAAAATATACTTACTTTTTTTCAAACTTTTTATTGCCTTATTTATTTTTGAATCAGTTTTGATGTATAACCATTTTTTCATATCTTCAATAGTACCTTTAAATGTCTTGCTGTCATCTGACAACATTCTAATCATTACAATTATTTTAAATTCATAATCATTTAAAGATAGCATAGGAAAGTAAAATATAAGGTTGTTATTCTTATTCTCTTCCATTTTTTAAAATTCCTTTCTCACTAGGCAACTATATATTTTCTCAATAAAACTAGCTTAAAATTGAATTGTGCGGGAATGGGGGGATAGTATCGGGATATTATTTTTTTATATTCCCATTTCCGCTTTGTGGTGGTCTGCTCTTTCTCCAAGTGTGCTTTGCTTTTGCCGTTTTCCTCTCCGCTTCTGCTCTTGTTTTGCATATGCAAGATATAATTTAGATTATTGATATTCGTATCTAAGTTTAAATTCATAACTCTTTTACTCCTTTTTCATAATAATATTATATAATAAATTTAATTAAGTATCAATTTTACTGCTTATATCAAGTGACTTCGCACCTTGCACCCCAACAATAGCAAAATGAACAAGTATAAGATGTGCGGGCGGTGGGTAAAAGTTTCCCATATCGGCGACCGCATTATTTTAATAGTGTTATGTAAATAAAAAATCAGATTTTTAAAAATACGTCTCTTACTCCCGCAACGATTTCAAGATTTAGTTTTCACACTGCAGGAGGGCGGTCAGTGCTTCACATAATAAGTTGTTCGGTTGGCGGAAACTATGGGAGAATTACCTCCCATTTCCGCACTTTCTATATAGTTTTTTCAACATCTGTTGCTTGTTCCTCTAATAACTCTCTTTTGTACTTATAAAAAGTATTTTTGTCAATTCCTGCGAGTTTCATAGTGTCCGTTGCGTTCAATGTTCCATTTCCAAAAATTTTGTAATGCTTTAGTATTATTTCTTTTGATTCTATGCTCTTTTTAGTAGTTAGCTTTGTTCCTTTTGGTGTTCCTATTCTCTTTCCAGCAAGTTTGGCGGTCAATAGTCCCTCACTTGTCCTTTGATGTATGTTCTTTAGCTCTGTTTCTGCCTCGTCAAATACCTTTTTTATTTGTTCTTTTGCTAGTGCTATTGTATAATCATTAAGGGCTTGTATAACTGTATTGATTAGCTTGTCGGTTGCTTCATTTCCCGTTTGTGCTTGTAACTCAATTTGATTATTCAAGGTACTTCTAAACACTTCGGTGTTGATGTGTGGCTCTTTCAAAAACTCTATACTTACATTATGGTTGAATAAGTCCTCGTATAATTCGCAACCGCCCTTCGCTATCTCTACTCATACGACTAGCACTATCAAAGACTAGCTTGTAATTCTTGCTTCTTTTGTTTTCCTTAACTTCTTTTATTACTTTTTCAAAATCTTTGTAACCGATTACTTTACTTCCTGAACAAGTTATTTTTATTATTCTAGCGGTCGGATATTTTGCTAATATGTTCCTGACTTGCCTCTCTATGTTTTGATTTGCTCTTGATTTTCTACATATACCGATTATTTCTTCCATTTCTTATTACTTCCTTTCAATTTACAAATATATGAATACTAACCCTCGTTACTTTTCATATATTTATTATACATACTTTTGCTGTGTTTGTCAATATCTTTTCATATGTTTTTTTAATAAATTACTTTTCATACACTTTTATCAAAAAAAATACTATCCTTACTTTTTAGGATAGTATTTTTTTATTCCTATATATTTCAATACATTTCTTTGATACATTCTACTGCATTTTCTATCTCTTCTATTGCTCTTTCTAGTGATATTTCCGCCTCAATATATTTATAGTTTATTTCTTCTTTTAACATTTCTTTTTCAATATCTTCTACATTGTTTTTAATTTGTCCGTGCATTGTTAAGTCGATAAATTTGTCAATATCATAGCTTATATCATTTAATCTTTCTATATATTCCTTTGCTTTTGGAGATATGTTCTTCTCTGTTTCCTCTTGCTCACTTAATGCTTCTATAGTTGTCTTTAAATAGTCTATATGACTTGTGTCTGTCTCTTTTTCTAATTGTTTTTTTAATTGCTCTACATACTTTTTTATCGCTTTTTGCATTTTCAAAACCTCTTTTCTTTAATATATTTTTTACATCTTATCATTATTTATTTAATTTTGCAAATTACTTTTGGAATGTGCTTTTTTATTCTCTTATTTCAAAACGTAGCTTTATAGCCTCATAAAAATATGGGATAAATTCTCTATAAATAAAAATGTTCTCAACTGTATATGTTCTTGATTCTCTATCTTCTAAACCGCAATATCCATTAAATAGATTAAATGCTAGTTTTGTTGTTGCTAAACTTACGCCAGTTTGCCACCCCTCCGTTGTTCCTGTTAGTTCTATCTGTCTTGTTCTTTCATTGTATAACTTATCAAAATGTTTTCTTGTTTCTCCTGTTAATCCTAATAGATAAATTAAACTTTTATTATAACAGTCTAGCTTTTCGCCTTTTGTATGCTCTTTGTAAAATTCTTCGTGTGCTACATCATAAAATTTTAATTGTTCCATTTTTTTTATTTCTCCTTTTACATATAATTTTTATAAAACTTTTTTAATTCTTCCTCGCTGTATTCCCTTTGAGAAAAATTGTTATAACTTGCATTTTGCTTCGTTGGTATTTCAAATTCTTGTGTAACTGCAACAATAAAAAAACCTAATACATTTTTCATTGTTTGATGCTTAAATTTGTCCCAGTTATCTATATATTTTTTGACCGTTTCATATCCTTTTTCTTTTACTAATTTATCTAATGTTTCATATTTTATATCAATATTTGTTTTTCCTTTAAATTCTTGCTGTAATTGTATTATAGTAATTGACATTTGCTCATAATCAATAGTATTTTGTATCTTCTTTTTGTTTTTTGTATTTTCTAATATTTCAAATTCAATAGCAATAACTTTCCTACCTTGTTTTATTTCTTTAAAATTAAATAATATATCTGTTTTTTGTTTTAGCTCTTTTTGTGCTGTAAGAATAACCCTTGATTTAAAATGTCCATACAATGGGTAATCTTCTTTTATAATCTCACCATTTTGGTCTATTTCTGTCGTTCCTACTAATTGTCGCAAATTCTCCAACTCGATTTTTCTTTTCCCCAGTTTTTCATATTGCTTTAATAATTCAAAGATTCTTATGGAATAAGTACTTTTTAAAGACATTATATTTGCAAGGTAATATGTTGTGAATTGTTCTTTTAATTCTAACAAGTAAGGCATAAGTTTTTGGCTAAATTCTACCTCAACAACTGCTTCTTTAGGTATGTATTCCGCACTCGCAACCCAATTTATATATGCAATTCCTCCGTCTTCTTTTTCTATATAAAATTTTTTTAAATCTGTTAGTTGGTCGCATATTGTCGCCATTTGTTTATATATAGTTTTGCTCCCTTTTAGGTCAACACTTTCCGCAAAGTCCATAATACTAAACTTGTATATATGTTTTGTATCTGTTGGCTCTATTTTTGCAATGGCTTGAAGCAAAACTTTTTGTTGTAAAGTCGACAAGCTATATTTTGCCTCAATTAGTTTATTATCTTTAACAATTAACTCTTTACTCATTAAATAGTGGCTCCTTTTATTTTGAAAGAATAATATCATAATATCACATAGAAGTCAACAAGTGTGATATTTAGTATTATTTTTGTGATATTTAGTATTATTTTTGTGATATTTAATATTAGAAAAGTATTATTTTTGTGATATTTAGTATTATTTTTGTGATATTTAAAGTTAATTTTTCCTTATTTTTCAATGCTTTCAGGAAGCGGAAAACATTAAAACTATTGTTATATATAAAACATTAAAACAACAACAAAGATGTTACACTTAATTTTTAAATAACTTGTTCCAAAAACCTCTTCTAGTTTCTTGTTCTTGTTGTTTGTTTCCATCTTCTGTATTTAGCATTATTGGAAAAACTAATTTTTTAAAATCACTGTTTTCTTGTATATATAAATCTTGCCAATATTTGGAATGTTCTTTTTCTTCTTTTAATTGTTGTTTCAATTCCTCAATTTGCTTTTGTAAAAAATCAATAAAATAATTGTCTTGTTTAAAATCTGAAATACTTGTAAAATCTGAATTTATAGATTTATTTAAATCATTATTTAAAGACTTGTTTAAATTATTTGAATTATTTTGAATTGTAGATTGTCGTTGTTGTAATAAGTAATTATAACCATTTTCGTTGATTTTTTCTTTTCCGTCTGTATCTATTTCAATATAGCCTAGGTTTTTCAATTTACTCTTTTTTTGATATATATTTTGTGGCGAACAATCAAGCTTTTCACTTATTTCTGTAAAACTCCATAAAGCCATTTTAAACACTTCCTTTTTCTTGTTTAATTATTTTTAAACAAGTCTTTTAAAGTTTAATAAAGACTTGTTTAAAAACTATATATCACAAATTGAAAAATGTGTCAATATATAACAGAAATATGATTAAACAACATATTAAAGACTTGTTTAATTTGTTGCAATATTGCTTTAAAAAAATTTGATTTTAAATGAATAAAAAAAAATATTTGACATATAATAAATTTGATGTTATAATATCATTACAGTTAGTTGTGAGTGTATATCCAGACAACTAAGCATTTAGTATGTGAGAGAGACACATACTTTTTTTTTGCAAAAAAGAAACAAGACAGGGGAGAGAACCCTGCCTTGAACTGAATATATCAGTTTTTACCTTTGTTGTCTTTATACTCTTGCAACTCTTTTTGTAGTTCTTCAATTCTCTGTAAAAGCAAGAATATGAGTGTATATCCATTCACGACAACAAGCACCTCCTTTCCCTCCAAAGGGTGGAGTAACCTTTCGGCTGTTGCTTATTATAACATCTTTCGACAAACTTTTCAATAATTATTTTTGCGGACGGAATTGGTTTAAAAATTATAAGCCAATCATTTCCGCTATAATCAAATTTATTTTTTCAATAGCAAGTTATAAGTAAATAATAAAAAAATTGTTTTAAGGTCATTTTGAACGCGAATAAGGATATACAAACCGACAACTGATTCAAAAGTAAACAGAATTAAATTTTGAATAAATAAAAAAATACTGGAGAATATTTTTGTTTTTTTGATTCTCCAGTATTTTATATTTT
>CANSWM010000064.1 GCA_947650745.1 uncultured Clostridium sp.
ATAAGAGATAAAGAAACAGCAGAAATTGCAATGCAAGCAGGACAAACAGGACATTATGTTTTATCTACAATACACACAATTGATGCAATAGAAGTAATAACTAGATTAAGAAAAATGGGAATTTCAAATTATGATATAGCAAGTACACTTGCAACAACAGTTTCTCAAAGATTAGTAAGAAAACTTTGCCCAGAATGTAAAAGACAAAGAGATTTTACAAAAGAAGAGCTTGAATTTATGCATTCTATTGAAGAAAAAGATAATGTTAAATTTAACTTAGAAGGTAAGAAAACTTATGATGCAGTAGGTTGCCAAAAATGTAATAATGTCGGTTATTATGAGAGAATTGGTATATTTGAGGTGTTAATACTAGATGAAAAAATACGTGAATTGATTACACGGAGATGCATCTTCTCTTGTAATACAAGAACAGGCAATGCAAGGCACATATAGACCTTTAATAGTTGATGGAATTAGCAAAGTATTAAGTGGTGAAACTAATTTAAATGAACTTAACAGAAAACTACGTATATTTTAATAAAAGATAATGGAGGATAAGATAAATGGTTCAAATTGAAAAAATTTTAGATGAGGCAATAGAAAGAGAAGCTTCAGATATTCACTTAATATGTGGGTTAAAGCCAAAATTAAGAATAATAAAGGACTTAATAGATGTCGAACGGTTCTGAAATTTTAACAGAAGAAGATATGACTGAAATTTATGATTATTTTATAAGAGGAAATGTAGAAAGAGATGAAGCATTTGCAGAATCAAGGAAAATAGATATGTCATATGAATATGGAGATTTAAGACTTAGGGTTAATGTTTCTTTAGAAGATGATATACCGTTATTTACACTAAGACTTATAAAAAATAAACTTCCACCTTATGATTCGCTTCGGAATTCCTGAGGTTGTAAGAAGTGTAATAAATCAACCTCAAGGATTAGTATTAGTTACAGGTAAAACCAATTCAGGTAAAACAACAACTTTAAATGCTTTAATAAATGAAATAAATGAAAATTCTAATAAAAAGATTTTAACATTAGAAAACCCAGTTGAATATAGACATAAATCAAAATTATCTGTAATAGTGCAAAAAGAAGTAGGAATAGGAAAAGATGCACTTACATTTAGTGATGGTGTTAAAAACTCATTAAGAGAAGACTGCGATATAATAGTTATTCGGAGAAATAAGAGATAAAGAAACTATGGAAGCTGCAATAGAAACAGCAGAGGCTGGTCATTTAGTTATTGGAACACTTCATACAAAATCTTGTGCAGAAACATTAGATAGAATGATAGATTTTTATGAAGTTAGGGACCAAGGAAGCATTAAATATATGATTTCATCACTTTTGAAACTTGTTTTATCTCAAAGATTAATAAAAGGAATAGATGGAAGATTAGTTCTTATTCCTGAAGTTATGGTTGTAGACAATATTATTTCTGGATTAATTAGAAAAGAAAAACTTGGAACATCTGAAATAGAAGATGCTATTCAAAGTGGAACAGATAAAGGAAATATTAGTTTTATAAATTCACTTGCAAAACTATTTGTAGAAGAAAGAATAACTTTAGAACAAGCAAAATCTCAAATAGAAGAAAAAAATATAGAAGTATTAAATAGAACAATAATGCAAATGAAGATTAAAAGGGATAGATTAATATAAAAGGAGGTATAGATAATGCCGATATATAGATATAGGGCTATGACTCAAAACGGAATGATAGTAACAAATACAATAGAAGAGAGTAGTAAGCAACTTGCAATAATGAAACTAAAGAGAAATAATCTTATACCAATAAATGTAGATAAGTCTTTACAAAGAACGAAATCTAAAAGAACAGTTAGAAAAAATACACATGGTATAGATGAAGTATTAAAAAATGTAGATACAGCTAACCTTTTAGCAAATAGGCAAAATACTAAACAATCATATTTTGATAAGATATATCATAGTATAATGAAGTCTGATAAGATTAGAATGAGAGATATTATAGTATTTACTCAGAACTTTTATCTTTTGAAAAAAGCAAATTTCAATAATATACATGCACTAAATACTATAATAGACAGTACAGAAAATTTTAGTTTTAAAGGGATATTAGAAGATATATTAGCAGGCGTTGAAGCCGGTGAAAATATGTATTCTACAATGGAATATTATGAAGATGTCTTTCCTTATCTTTATATTAATATGATAAAAGTAGGTGAGCTATCAGGAAACTTAACTAATGCACTAGAGCAAGCACTTAACTTTCTAGAAGATACTGATTCTATGAATAGAACTTTAAGAGGAATTTTAATTCCAAATTTAGTGCAGTTCTTTTTACTACTTATAATGTTGATAGTAGGTACACTTGTTGCTATACCTACAATTCAAAACTTGTATGAAAGTATGGGCTCAGATGCACAATTACCTCCACTAAGCTTATGGTTCTCACGGAGTTATAAATTGGCTAGTTGCATTCTGGTATATTCCAACGCTAATAATAGTTGGAATAATTGCAACTATTGTATGGTATATAAATACTCCAAAGGGAAAATATAATTTTCACTATTTCAAGTATACTATGCCAGTATTTGGAAGTTTGATATTTGCAATTGACTTTTCAAGAGTTATGAGGGCTATGCTCTTAAACTTAAATAATGGTATGAGGATACAAGAAGCTTTGGAAGTTGGCAAAAACGTTTCTAAGAATTATGTACTTTTATCTATAATAGAGGCTTCAATAAACAATATAATAATACGGAGAATCGTGGATAGAACCTTTTGAAAGATCAAAGCTTGCTTCGCCTATGATAACAGAAATGCTCAAGATAGGTATGAACACAGACCTTGCTCAAATGATGGAGAAATTAGTTGAATATATGGATATAGATATAAAGAACTTACTTGATAAGACAATGAAAGTATTACCACAGCTTGTTTATGCAATTGTTGGTGTTGTGTTAATTTTCTTCGTGCTAGTAGTATTAGTACCATGTATAGAGGTTTACATGGGTGGATGGCTATTTTCGGCATATGGAATATAAAAATAAAATCAAAAGAAAAATCCCAGAATCTTGGGATTTTTCTTTTGATAATAATACTTAAATTTATATTAAACCAAAATTTTTCATTTCGTTTAAAAGTAATTGATTTGTTTTTTCAGTTGCCTGTGTTAGAGGAAGTCTTGGTACTCCAAAGTTATATCCCATAATATTTAATGCTGCTTTAACTGGTATTGGGTTAACCTCAGAAAATAAAGCAGAAATTAAAGGAATACTATCTATTTGAAGTTTAGCAGCTTCTGCTAGTTTTCCGATTTAGAAAATCATGTACCATAGTGGTAGTTTCTCTTGGAGCTATATTTGATAGTACTGAAATTACACCAATTCCTCCAAGTGATAATACAGGTAATATTTGGTCATCATTTCCGCTGTAAATATAAAGCTCGTTTTTACAAAGACTTGCAATTTTTGCAACTTGTGATATATCTCCGGCTAGCTTCTTTTATTGCAACAATGTTTGGGATTTTTGAAAGTTCTAAACAAGTTTTAGGTTCAATATTTACTCCTGTTCTTGATTTAACACTATACACGATAATAGGAATAGATACATTTTTTGCAATTTCTTCATAATGTTTTATAAGTCCATCTTGTGTACATTTGTTATAATAAGGAGTAACAATTAAAAGCCCATCTACACCTATACTTTCCGCATATTTTGAAGTTTCAATACAAGAAGCTGTATTATTTCCTCCAGTTCCTGCAATAATTGGTACTCTATGATTAGATACTTCTACTGCAAATTTAATTGTAGCTTTTTTTTCTTCAGTAGACATAGTTGAAGCTTCCCCAGTTGTACCGCAAACTATAATTGCGTCAATTCCAGATGAAATCTGGTTTTCGATAAGTTTTTTAAACTCATCAAAATTAACTCCGTGATTTATTAAATGGAGTTACAATAGCTGTTCCACAGCCAATAAATAAAGGATTTTTCATAAATTAATCATTCCTTTTTATAATTTAAAAGAGATATATAATTATATATTTCATGCTGTTATTATATTCCAATAAAAAAAAATTTGCAAGTGGTAACAATTCGGGAAGAAAAAGAGAAAATTTAAATTGGATAATGTCTTGGAACTGAACAAAATTTTAAAAAAAAAGTATACAAATTACATTTTAAGTGGTATACTATATAAGATAAATTTAAGAAAGAGAAAGGATAGAAAAAATGAATAAGAATTTAAGAAAAACAAAAATTGTATGTACAATCGGACCAGCTAGTGAAAATAGACTAGTAGAATTAATGAATGCTGGAATGGACGTAGTTAGAATAAACTTCTCACACGGAAGCTATCCAGAACAAAAAGATAAAATTGAAAAGTTTTTTGAGGCAAGAGCTCAAATGACAAAACCTGTTGCAGTGCTATTAGATATGCAAGGACCAGAAGTAAGAACTGGAAAATTTGAAGAAGCACCAGTAGAATTAAAGGCAGGAGATATTTTTACACTTGTAAATGAAGACATTACACGGAGATAAAACAAAAGTATCTGTGAGCTATAAAGAGCTATATAAAGATGTTAAAGTTGGTACAAAAGTACTAATAGATGATGGATTAATTGAAGTAGAAGTAACTGAAATTAAAGATAAAGATATAGTTTGCAAAGTAGTAAATGGAGGAAAACTTGGAAATAGAAAGAGTATAAATATTCCTGGAATACATTTAAATTTACCTGCATTAAAAGAAAAAGATATTCAAGATTTAAAAGACGGAGCAAGAGTTGGATTTGATTATGTTGCAGCATCATTTGTAAGAAACAAAGATGATGTTTTAGCTGTAAGAAAAATATTAGATGAAAATGGCGGAGAAAATATAAGAATTATTTGTAAAGTAGAAAATCAAGAAGGTTTAGATAACATTGAAGAAATAATAGATAATTCAGCAGGAATAATGATTGGTAGAGGAGATTTAGGGGTTGAAATTCCTTGCCAAAACGTTCCAATAGCACAAAAAGATATAATTAAACTTTGCAATAGAAAAGGTAAAATAGTTATTACAGCAACTCAAATGTTAGAATCTATGACACACAGCCCAAGACCAACAAGAGCAGAAGTAAGCGATGTTGCAAATGCTGTATATGATAGAACTGGCGCAATAATGCTTTCAGGAGAGTGTGCAATGGGAGAATACCCAGTAGAGTGTGTTAAAACTATGGTAGATATTTCAACTACAATAGAAAAAGAAATAAGTTACTGGGAAAGATTTAATAATAAATACCAAAAAGTTGAGACAGAAGACTTAGAGTATAATATTAATTATACTGTATGTAGAATGGCTAAGAAAATTAATGCTAAAGCTGTTATTGCATATACAGATACAGGAGATACAGCAAGATATTTATCAGGACTTGGAATAAAATGTCCAGTATTTGCTGTAACATCAAATGAGAAGACATATAATCAATTAGCACTTGTATGGAATGTTTTTCCTATTTTATTATCAGAACAAAAAACAATAGATGATTTACTAGAAGTAGGAATAGGAAAATTAGAGAGTGATGGATACCTAGAAAAAGGAGACAAAGTAATTATAGCAGGTGGTTCACACATACTTCCAAGTAGAAAAAGTAGTAAAACAATAGGTGGAATAGTAGAAATTTAAAGCTTAGGGTTGACAAATCAGCATTTTTTTAGTATAATATCTAAGCATTATTAAAAATGAACGAAAGGGTCGTAAGAATTAAATTCTTACACAAAAATATATAAGTCGTAATAAAGGAGGTAATTGAAAATGGCACAACCAAAAAGAAGATGGTCAAAAGCAAGAACAGGATTAAGAAGATCTACATGGAAAGTAGAAAAACCAAGTATTGCGACTTGCCCACATTGTCATGAGCCTGTATTACCACACAGAGCTTGTAAAAATTGTGGATACTATGATGGAAAACAAGTCATAGCAGTAAATGAAGAAAATGCGTAATAGGCCTATAAAAAATCTTTAGAAGTAAAAAGCTTCTAAAGATTTTTTTTGTTAAAATTTTGCATAATGTCACGAAATCTTTAGGATTACATAATATATAATATATGAATTTATAAGGAGGAATTAGAATGTGTAATTGCAGACGTAGAAGATGCCTATGCTTAAATAACTCATGTGGTAAAGATAATAAAGATTATGAAACATTATGTAGCAATGTACCAGCAAATAACCAAAGCTATAATAAAAATTGTGGCTGTGGATTTGATGAAGAAGATGATGGATTTCCAATGAACCCAATGTATGCACAAAGTTATGTGCCATTGCAAGTAATGGATAACACTTACATGCCATGTTCAGGGCTTCATAAAGGAACAATATTCCCAGAACTTGTTAGCCCATATGAACCTTGCCAATCTATGGCTGAAATCCAATATATTATGGACGCAAATACTATAAAGGAGGGCTGCAACAGATGAATGAGGATACAGAATATAATATTGTGTTAAATGATATAGAAAATAGAATGTCTTCTTGCCCATGTGGAAATAATGATAGTACAAGAGAAGATATGATACACCAAATTAAATGCTATAATTTTGCAGTAATTGAATTAGGATTATATTTAGATACGCACCCAGAAGATGAACGTGCGCTTTGTCTTCATAATAGTTATAGCAGAACATTGAAAGAATTAAAAGATAAATATCAAAAAGTATATGGACCACTTTCGATATATTATCCATGTAATAAATGGCGCTGGCTAGAAGAACCATGGCCATGGGAAGGAGGTAATTTCTAATGTGGACTTATGACAAAGTATTAGAATATCCAGTGAATATAAAAGAAACAAATACTGAACTTGCAAAAAATATTATTTCACAATATGGAGGACCAGATGGAGAGCTTGCAGCATCATTAAGATATCTATCTCAAAAATTTGGAATGCCAGATCAAAAAGCAAAAGCTATATTAAATGATATTGGCACTGAAGAATGAGTACCACGATGATGTCAATAGCTAAAGACATAAATTACAACTTTGGCTATTGACTGTAAAATGTTAATTTTTATTTAATTTTATCATTAATCTTGAGTAATATATTATTGCAATTGAAACGCAAATTAATAATATTTTAAAGTAAAGCATGTTATTAAAAAAGCTAATAGCAAAAAGTACTGTATAACCAATAATTCTGGCAATATTAAGTGAGACTTCAGATATTACTTGATGTTCTGCTAAATAATCTTTAGTTATTATTTTATAATCATTAATAATACTATATCGTTTTTCTTCAGCATTATTAACTAATACTATCAGAAATATGTTATTTATTAAATTGTATATAATTACTGTTACTTTACTTATATTAAATAACAAAAGTATAACTCCTAATACAGACATAATAGTGCTTATAGTTAGTACAGTAGTATTATTTTTTAGTTTTCTTTGAAATATGTATACAGAGACTATTGAGCAAAATGAAAATATGGTTGTTAAAATTCCTAAACTAATATTAGTTTTAAAAGTAAGCACAATCATTATTGTTACCAATGTCTCTAAAAGGTAATGAACAATTCCTTCACAGAACATTATTTTATAGAAATATTTTATCTTTTCTTCTTTAATCTCTTTTAAATATTTAACAAAACTAGTTAAACTATATCTTTTTGCTTCAGCTAAGTCCTTTTCTTTTATTAGTAGCGAAAAAGAAAACTGTATAATAGATAAAACTACTACAACTGTTGCTACACTTGAAAAAGATGTTAATTCTATGGATGCTCCAAATATAAATGGAAAAATTATCTTTAATGTTTTTGATAGCATAGACTTAGTAGAAACAAATTTATTCGAAACATCATTTGTATATTCATTTACTAATAAATGACCTGCTGACCATAAAAAGCCTTGGACAATTCCATAAAAAATACCAAGATAAATATAATAATTAACTATATTTTCTTTCAATATTGAAATTGTTAATACATATATACAATATAAAACAATACCGAACCTAAAAATAGGTACTTGCATTTTATTCTTTATAATTTTTCCTAAAGTCAAAAAAGTAAGTAATATAAATATAAAAGACATTATATAAAAAACAGAAATTATTTTATAATCATAGTTAGTTAGTGTATAAAAATAAGCTACCATAAATGTATTGATAAACATATATAATATACTATTTATTAATAAAGATCCCATAAGACCAATAATACTTCGTTTCTTTTCCATATTTTAACTCCTTTTATGATTTCTTATAATTTTATATCACATAATGTTTGAAATTTCTATATTTTAAAGTAAAATCTTAAATTGTTTTAGGTATCTTAGGATGTATATGTAATTCAAAATCAGTTGGGTCAGAGTCTTTTTTTATAGCCTTTTCCGTCTTTAAATATGTAACTTTAGCAATAATACTTTTTAGTAAAATGTTTTTATCCTCAGCAGTTTCTAGTTTATCATATAA
>CANSWM010000065.1 GCA_947650745.1 uncultured Clostridium sp.
TTGCAACACCTATACCATAAATATATGTAAGCCCTATTTCAACTCTTTTTTCTCTTGGTAAATCAACTCCTGCTATACGAGCCATGATTTATTCACCTCCAATATTATTTGCTTTAAAAGTTATATTTCTAAACGAAATATATTTTAAATATATATAAACACAAATGAGGAATACAAGAAAACAAGCTTTTTATGCTATGCAATATAAGCTTTTTTTCTTTCAGCCGCTACACTCACCTATGCTAATACCTAAATTAATTTAAGACTATCCTTGTCTTTGTTTGTGTTTTGGATTTTCACAAATTACTCTTATAACACCTTTTCTTTTAATGATTTTACATTTTTCACACATTTTCTTTACTGATGGTCTTACTTTCATTTTGTTTAAACCTCCCTTTTATGTTGGTTATATTTCTTTGTAGATTGCTATTTATCACGCCATGTTATACGTCCACGACTTAAGTCATAAGCAGATAATTCTAGTTTTACTTTGTCTCCTGGTAATATTTTGATATAATTCATTCTAAGTTTTCCTGAGATATGTGCTAAAACTTGATGTCCATTTGTAAGTTCTACTTTAAATGTTGTATTAGGTAATGTTTCTACAACTGTACCTTCTACTTCTATTACATCTTCTTTTCCCAATCTACGTTCCTCCTATATTATTCTGTGCTTTAGATATTTTATTTGCTAAAAACACTAAAATATCTATACAAGACAGTCATTTGGATGTTAATTCATCTTCCCTTGTATAATTAACTAATCAATTATACCGTATTTTTAAAGTATTGTCAATACTTTAGGTTCACTTTCTGTAATTAAAATTGTATTTTCATAATGTGCTGAAAGAGAGCCATCCTCTGTAACTATTGTCCAGCCATCATCAAGTTCCAATATATCAGGTTTTCCTGCTATTACCATAGGTTCTATTGCAAGTGTCATACCTGCTTCTATTCTTGGACCTCTACCTGCTTTTCCGTAGTTTGGTATTCCTGGGTCTTCATGCATTTCACGCCCGTATTCCATGCCCTTGGA
Organism: uncultured Clostridium sp.; assembly: GCA_947650745.1. Classification (GTDB taxonomy): domain Bacteria; phylum Bacillota; class Clostridia; order TANB77; family CAG-508; genus JAAWPK01. The sequence continues at coordinate 1,036 of CANSWM010000065.1, forward strand.
ATTCTTTTACTACTGAAAAACCATTTTTGGTAACAAATTCTCCTATTGCATTTGATATATCTCCTATTCTAAATCCTGGTTTTGCAAATTTTATTCCTTCAAAAAAGGCTTTTTTTGTTATTTCTACTAGTTTTTCAGCTTCCGAAGTTCCTTTTCCTACTATATGTGTTCTTGCAGCATCTCCATTATAACCATTTTTTAATGTTACTAAATCTATGCTAACTACATCGCCTTCTTTTAAATGAACTCTATTTGATGGAATTCCATGTATTACTTCATCATTTATAGAAGCACATATACTACTTGGAAAATCTGGTACACCTTTTTGATAACTTGGATAACCTTTTTGTGCAGGAATACCACCGATTTTCTCTTATAACTTTTTCAGCTATTTTATCTAAATCTAAAGTGGTTATTCCAGGTTTTATAGCTTTTTCAATTTCTTTATGTACTAAAGCAACTATTTTGCAAGCTTCTTTTATTAATTCAATTTCTCTTTTAGATTTTATTTCAATCATTCTAGCTATTAGAAGTTAGATATTAGATTTTAGATTTTCTTCCTAAATCTATCTTCTTTTATTTCACCTCTTTATTTTTTAAGCATTTCTATTAGTTCTTTAGCCACATCTGCTCCCATTCTTCCTGTTTTTATACTTACAGTTTCTGTTTTTAATATTCCTTTTTGTTCATAGTATTGAACTAATGGACTAGTTTTTTCTTCATATATTTTTAATCTTGTTTCTATTGCTTCTGGGTCAGAGTCATCTTCTCTTTGTTTAAGAACTGCCCCACATTTATCACAAATTCCTTCTACCTTTGGTGGATTTAGCTTAATGTTATAAGTCGACTTGCACTCTTGATTTGTACAAACTCTTCTTGTTAACATTCTATCTATTAGTTCTTCTCTTGGAGTTACTAAATTTACGACTAAGTCTACTCTTTTTCCCATTTTATTTAACATTTCATCTAACTTTTCTGCTTGATTTATAGTTCTTGGGAATCCATCTAAGATTACTCCATTTTTTGCATCTTCTTCCATTAGCCTATTTTCTACCATTGGTACTGTTATATCATCTGGTACTAGTTCACCTTTTGATATGTAATTATTTGCTTCTATTCCAAGTTTAGTTTGTTCACTAATATTTTTTCTAAATATATCTCCTGTTGAAACTTGTGGTAATCCTACTTCTTTACTAACAATTCCAGCAATTGTTCCTTTTCCTGTTCCTTGTGCACCTAACATGATTATTATCATACTTCATACCTCTTTCTTATTTCTTAAGCGGTTTCTTTGAAGTGTAGGTAATTAATTTTACCCATATAATTCATATAGACACATAGTCTATATAAATTATTACTCAAGGAATCCTTTATAGTGTCTCATTACTAATTGTGACTCTAATTGGTTAACTACTTCTAGTGCAACACCAACAACGATTAATATAGATGTACCACCAAATGTTATATCTATACTTGTAAATCTAAGTAACATAGGAAGTATTGCGATAACTGCAAGATATAATCCTCCAAACCATGTTATTTTAGATATTATTGATGTTAAATAGTCTGTAGTTGGCTTTCCAGCTCTTATTCCCGGAATAAAACCACCTTGTCTTTTTATGTTATTTGATACTTCTGCTGGGTTAAATGTAGCAAAAGTATAGAAAAATGTAAATGCTACTATTAATACTAAGTAAACAATTGCATTTGCTATTGCATATCCTAGTGGAACACTTGCTGATGATGTAGCAATAGAAAATTTATATAATCCAGCTAAGAATCCAGTTTGTGTAGCAATATTGCTATTGAACATTGCTATTATTTGTGCTGGGAATGTTAAAAAGGATGATGCAAAAATAATAGGTAATACACCTGCCATTGCAAGTTTTAATGGTATGTGAGTATTTTGTCCACCATACATTTTTCTTCCAACAACTTTTTTAGCATATTGTACAGGTACACGTCTTTCTGCTTCTTGTACAAATACTACTGCTCCAATTAATATTATTGCCCCCACAATAATACCTAGTGCTGTAACTAATCCTGTTGTAGAAAATCCTCCATTTGTAAATACCATATGATAAATTGTTAAAGCACCTCTTGGTAATCCTGAAAGTATACCTACAAAGATTATCATTGATATACCATTTCCAATTCCTTTATTTGTGATTTGGTCTCCAAGCCACATAAGAATTGATGTACCACCAATAAGTGATATTACAAATAATGCAGCAGTTGTAAATTTATCATCTATAAATATTCCAGATGACTTATACGCTAAATAAATTCCTAAGCTTTCGATTAATGCAAGTACTATTGTAAGTATCTTTGTATACTTATTTAGTTTTTCTCTTCCAGCTTCTCCTTCTTCCTTAGATAGTCTCTCTAAGGCTGGTATTACCATTGCAAGTAATTGTATTACAATTGAAGCTGTAATATATGGGCTAATGCTCATTGCAAATAATGAAAGTCTTGAAAAGGCTCCACCTGAGATTAAGTCTATTAATCCTGTGATACCATTTCCTCCTCCAAGAGCTTCAGCAAGTGCAACGCTGTTAACTCCAGGTACTGTTATATAACATCCTAATCTGAATATTACTATAAGTAATATTGTATATAATAATTTTTTTCTTACATCCGGTGTCTTTAATGCGTTTTTTATTGTTTGAAACAATTAAATCACCTCTATCTTTCCGCCGGCAGCTTCTATTTTGTCTTTTGCTGTTTTTGTAAATCTTTTAGCTTTGACAGTTAATTTTTTATCTAAGCTACCAGTTCCTAATATTACTATTCCTTCTTCTGCTTTACTTATTATTCCATCTTTTAGTAGAGTTTCTGCTGTTACTTCTTCTGATGTTGATTTATTAAGCATTGTAAGTGTAACTTCAGTATATTTCTTAGCGTGAATATTTGTAAATCCTCTTTTTGGTAATCTTCTATATAATGGTGTTTGACCACCTTCAAATCCACGTCTTACTCCGCCACCTGATCTTGCTTTTTGTCCTTTATGTCCTCTACCAGATGTTTTTCCAAGGCCTGAACCGATTCCACGTCCAACTCTTGTTCTTTTTTCTTTTTGAGCAGCTGGTTTTAGCTCGCCTAATTTCATTTTATAATGCACCTCCTATATAGCACTCCAAAATTTTTAATTTGGCTATGCCTAATTTTTATAATATTTCTTCTACTTTTTTGCCTCTCTTTTTAGCAACTTGTTCTACTGTTAGCATACTTGTTAATGCATCTATACAAGCATAAACTACGTTTCTTGGATTATTTGTTCCAATTACTTTTGTTCTGATATCTTTATATCCTGCAAGCTCTAATACTGGTCTTACGCTTCCTCCTGCAATAACTCCAGTACCTTTTTCTGCTGGTTTTAGCATTACTCTAGCGCTTCCAGCTTTTCCTACATATTCATGTGGTATTGTTGTTCCTACAAGTGGAACTTCTACTAAGTTTTTCTTAGCATCTTGAATAGCTTTTTTTATAGCATCTGGAACTTCTGCTGCTTTTCCAGAACCTACTCCAATATGTCCGTTTTCATCACCAACAACTACTACTGCACTAAATCTAAAAGTTCTACCACCTTTAACAACTTTTGCAACTCTGCTTATGGCAACTACTTTTTCTTTTAATTCTATTGCGCTATTATTCTCTTCCATATTATGAGATTTCCTCCTTCTTCTTTAATCTTTTAGAATTTTAATCCTCCCTCACGAGCTGCTTCAGCAAGTGATTTTACAACTCCGTGATATATATATCCACTTCTGTCAAAAACTACTGTTTCGATTTTTTTATCAGCCGCTCTTTTTGCAATTAAAGTTCCGACTTCTTTTGCTGCTTCACAATTTGCATGTTTATTTTTTACTTCTTTATCCATTGTTGAAGCTGCGACAAGTGTTTTTCCTTGAGTATCATCAATTATTTGCGCATATATTCCAGTATTACTTCTATACATACATAATCTTGGACGTTCAGCTGTTCCTGAAATCTTTGTACGAACACGAGCGTGTCTTCTTTCTCTTTCAAGTTTTCTATTTGTTTTTGAAACCATTTTTCTTTTTCTCCTTTCTATTAATATCTTTTTTAAGAAAGTTATTTGAAGCTTTTTGCGATTAAAATCGCCCTACAACTTGTTATAGGTTTTAACTTCTATTTTTTACCTGTTTTACCTTCTTTTCTTCTTATTACTTCATAACTGTATTTGATACCTTTTCCACCATAAACTTCTGGTAATCTCTTTGTTCTTATTTCAGCTGCTGTTTGACCAACTAGCTCTTTATTTATACCTTTTACTATTATAGTATTTGGATTTGGTACATCAAAAGTAATTCCTTGTGGTGCTTTGTATATTACAGGGTGAGAATAACCTAAAATTAAATTTAAATCATTTCCTTGTTTTTGTACTCTGTAACCAACACCATTTATTTGTAGTTCTTTTGTGAACTCTTCTTTTACACCTATTATCATGTTATTGATTAATGTTCTAGTTAATCCATGTAAGCTTTTCACTTCTGTTTCATCATTAGGTCTTTTTACAGTTAGCTTACCAGCTTCTACTACAACTGTTAATTTATCACTTATTTCTCTTTCTAAAGTTCCTTTTGGTCCTTTTACTGAGATATGATTTGAATTAACATTTACTTCAACGCCTTCTGGTATTGTAATAGGATTGTTACCTATTCTTGACATTTTATATTCACCTCTTCTATTTTATATAATCTTCTAATTTCTAATAATCTAGCCTCTAGACTACCATACATAAGCTAGGACTTCTCCTCCTAAGCCTACTTTTCTTGCATCTTTATCTGTCATTATTCCTTTTGATGTTGATACAATTGCAATTCCTAAACCATTTAGAACTTTTGGTAAATCTTCTTTTGAAGCATATACTCTTAATCCTGGTTTACTTATTCTTTTTATTCCAGCTATAACTCTATTTCCTTTTTCATCATACTTTAAAGTTACTCTTATTGTACCTTGAACATCATTTGATATTTCTTCAAATGATTTTATATATCCTTCTTTAAATAATATATCAGCAATAGCAACTTTCATTTTTGATGTAGGTATATCAACTGTTTTATGTTTGCTACTATTAGCATTTCTTATTCTTGTTAACATATCAGCTATTGGATCTGTTGTATTCATGTTCTAGACCTCCTTTTTTATTATTATTTTATTTTAGAAAGTTCTTTGGAGCACGGACGACGGGATTTCGCCCCTACGTTTTCCACCTAATGTTGTATATCCCATTTTTTGTAGTTATGCTATGTAGGATTTTTCTCCTATCTACCTTCTAATCCTTCTAATCTCTAATTACCAACTTGCCTTTTTTACTCCTGGAATTTCTCCCTTGTGCGCTAATTCTCTAAAGCATACACGGCAAATTCCATATTTTCTAATATAGGCATGTGGTCTACCACATATTTTGCATCTATTATATTCTCTTGTTTTGAATTTTTGTGGCTTTTGTTGTTTTATTATCATAGATTTTTTTGCCATACGAGTTTTGTTCTCCTTTCTTTATTAAAAATTAGATTTTTCTAATTTCTAACTTCTAATACTCTAACTTCTAAACGGCATACCTAAAAGGGCAAGTAGCTCTTTTGCTTCTTCGTTTGTTTTTGCTGTTGTAACAAATATAATATCCATACCTCTTAATTTGTCAATTTTGTCATATTCTATTTCAGGAAATATTAATTGTTCTTTTATTCCCATAGAATAATTTCCTTTTCCATCAAATGCTGTATCTGATACACCTCTAAAATCTCTTATTCTAGGCATTGCTGTATTAAATAGTTTATATGCAAATTCATACATTTTTTCTTTTCTTAATGTAACTTTGCATCCAACGTTTGCACCTTCTCTTAATTTAAATGCTGCTATTGACTTTTTAGCTTTAGTAATTATTGGTTTTTGACCAGTAATAATTGATAAATCATTCATAGCATTTTCTAATGATTTTGGGTTATCTTTTATATCTCCCAAACCTATATTTATAACTATTTTTTCAAGTTTTGGAACTTCCATTATAGATTTATAATTGAATTTTTTCATTAATGCTGGAATTACATCTTTTTGGTATTGTTCTTTTAGTTTTTCCATAACGATTAAACTCCTCCTTTCTTAACTTACTATTTTAGTTTAGCTCCGCATTTTCTACATACGCGAACTTTTTGGTCTTTTTCTGCTTCATAGCCTATTCTTGTATTTTTATTACATTTTGGACATACCACGCTTAATTTACTAGCATGTATAGCACACTCTACTGGTATTATTCCACCCTCTTCTCCTTGTTTTTTAGGTTTTATATGTCTTTTTCTTATATTTACACCTTTAACTATTGCTTTTTCAGTTTTTGGTATAATTTCTAAGACTTCTCCTTTTTTGCCTTTATCATTTCCTGATAATACGCAAACTGTATCACCTTTTTTTATTCTCATAAATTCACCTTCTTTTTTATTAGATATATAATTTCCGTTTTCAATATTTGGTTTTTTAATATTACCAAGATATTGTTTTGGTATTGAAGCTCTGGTTTAAAATTTGTAGTATTTGTCTAGCCTTTTCGGCTATACAAATCCAACAACTTTTACACCTACGCATCTTTAAACTGTAAGGCTTAAATTTCCACTGGAAATTTAATCCTAACATTTTAAAGAACTTCTGGTGCTAGAGATAGAATTTTCATATATTCTTTATCTCTTAGCTCTCTTGCTACTGGGCCAAATATACGAGTTCCTTTTGGTGTTCCGTCTTCACGAATTATGACAGCTGCATTTTCATCAAATTTTATATATGAACCATCTGGACGTCTTACACCTTTTTTACTTCTTACTACAACAGCTTTTACAACGTCACCTTTTTTAACAACTCCTCCTGGTGTAGCATCTTTAACAGAAGCAACTATTATATCTCCAATATTTGCATATCTTCTATATGAACCACCTAAACATCTAATGCACATAATTTCTTTTGCACCAGTGTTATCAGCTACTTTTAATATACTTTGTTGTTGAACCATTTTCCTTAGTTCCTCCTTTCCTATTTAAACTTATCTCTTCTTTTTAAGTTTATTTAGCTTATTTTACTGCTTTTTCAACAATTTCAACAACTCTCCATCTTTTTTGTTTAGATAAAGGTCTTGTTTCCATTACT
>CANSWM010000066.1 GCA_947650745.1 uncultured Clostridium sp.
TAATGCAGGAAATGAAACAATAACAGGAACAATAACAAAAACAACAGGTACAGTACCAACACTAACAGCAGGAGGAAATGTAACATTTAAATATAGTACAACAGCATGGACAAATCAAAATGTAACAGTAACAATAACAACAACAATAACAGGATATACATTGCAATATTCGAAAGACGGAAGTAATTGGACAAATTACACAGGAGCAGTAACAATGACAGCAAATGGAAACATCTATGCAAGAGTAATAGATGGAACAAGCCAAGGAGGAACATATGCAACAGGAAATGTAACAAACATAGACAAAACAGCTCCAACAATATCAAGTGCAACAACAGCCGCAACATCAAATACAGCAACAACAGTATCAGTAAGTGCAAAAGATACAGGAGGCTCAGGAATATCATCATATTCATACTATTTAGGAAGTACATTGAAAAAGACAAATTCGTCGACAGCAACATCAAATTCACAGTCAGTAACAGGTTTAACAGCGGGAACAAGTAATACGATAAAGGTAGTGGTAAAGGATGTAGCAGGAAATCAAGCAGAAAAGACAATATCTAATGTTGCAACTAAACTATATGTTTGGGATACTTATGCTGTTAATACAACAACAACTTATTCACTTAAAAATTTAGGAAGAGTTTACAAGGGGCCAGTTCAGACATTTGGAGGAAAATCAAATTCTAATGTAGCATTCTCCAGAGAAGATGCTTTTTATGAAAATTATGGAAGTGGAACTTGCAATGGAACATTTAATTTGACTTGCGATAGCAATAAAGGAGTTCAAACAACCTCAAAGCTATGGACCGTAAAGCCACAACCGGCACAGTACATAACTCTCAGCCAAGCATCAGTTGTAGGAACAATAGTAAATGTAGATGTGGCGTCCCGGAACGACTAACACTCCATCTACTGGAGTCTATAGAACAAGTGGTTATGTTTACCAGGGATATCTAGTGGTAACTGAAGCAGTGGGCAATTTAATAGGGCAATCAGGTAAATATTACCTTGCACGTGATAAATATGAAATTGTAAACACAACAAATCGAAGTAAAGGAGCAACAAAAAACAAAACAGTGTCTAGCTATAATCCTTCTGCGTATCCAACAAATTCATACTCTGGTTCAATTTGGTATGTTCGTAGATAATAGATTATACAAATAACAATTACTTCTAGTAATATTGAAATAAAGAAAAAAGGATAGAATAAAAAGTCTATCCTTTTTTAGTTGAATTAAAATAAAAATATACTTAAAGAAGCATTGATTTTTCAAAAAATTCCATATTGCGATAAAATTCTTGTTATGATATAATGCTTAAGTAGCAGAAAAGTAACTTAAGCATTGGGAGGAATGACATGTATTTAAAGAGAATCGAAATGCAAGGATTTAAATCATTTGCCGATAAAACTGTTCTTGAATTTATGCAAGGTATAACAACAGTTATAGGTCCAAATGGTTCAGGAAAGAGTAACATATCAGATGCAATAAGATGGGTTCTTGGAGAGCAAAGTATGAAATCTCTAAGAGGTGCAAAATCTGAGGATGTTATTTTTTCTGGTACGCAAAATAGAAAATCACTAGGATTTGCAGAGGTTTCTTTGATATTTGATAATTCTGATAATAGATTACCTGTTGAATTTACAGAAGTTACAGTTACAAGAAAACTATATAGAAGTGGAGAATCACAATATTTTATAAATAAAACACCTTGTAGATTAAAAGATATAGTAGAGTTATTCATGGATACAGGAATTGGAAAAGATGGATACTCTATAATTGGACAAGGCAGAATAGATGAAATTTTAAGTAATAAATCAGAAGATAGAAGAAACATTTTTGAAGAGGCAGCAGGAATTGTAAAATATAAATCAAGAAAAAGTGAATCAGAGAAAAAATTAGAAAGAACAAAACTAAATCTCCTTAGAATAAATGATATTTTATCGGAAATAGAACAAACTCTAGAACCATTAAAAATTCAAGCAGAAAAAGCAAAAGAATTTTTAAACTTACGTGAAGAACTAAAACAAATAGAAGTAGGGCTTTTTGTATATAATATTAATACATATAAACAAAATTTAGAAAAAATAATTAATGATGAACAAATTCTAGTAGAACAAAATGAAAGCGAGACTCGGAAATTTAGAAAGACTAAATGAACTAAAACAAAATTTAAAAATAGAGATAGATGATATAACAAGCCAAATAGAAGACATACAAAACTCAGGAACTCAAAATATACAAGAAAAAGAAAAACTAAATTCTAATATTAATGTGGCTAAAGAAAGAATGACAAATAATAAAGAAAATCATGAAAGATATGAAAAAGAAATAGAAGAATTAACTTCGAGAATTGCAGAAATAGAAGAGGAAAAAGTCCAAAAACAAGAAAAAAAGGAAAGACTTTTTGCAAATAAAGAAAAATTTGAAAATGAATTAAAAGAAAAAGAAGAAGAACTTGCAAGACTAAATGCAGGTCTTAGTGAAAAAGAAAAAGAAATTGAAGCAAAAAAGCTACAAATTGAAAAGTTTACAGATGAAAAATATGAAAAAATAAATGAAATAAATAGTTTAGATATTACAAATGAAAATATAGATAAAAGGCTAAAAAGTTTAAAATATGAAGTACAATTTGCTATCTCAGAATTAGATAGCACAAATCTTACAAGACAAGATATAGCAAATGTATTTCATGAAATAGAAGAAAAGAAAAATAAAATAACAAGCAAAATAGAAGAAATTTCAAAGAAAAAAGAAGAAGAAGAAAAATCACTAAAAGAATATAATGAAAATATAAATAAATTACAGTCAGATTACAGGATTAAAGAATCAAGGCTTAAGTTTTTAATAGAAACAGAAAAAGAAAAAGAAGGATACTCAAAAACGGTAAAATCACTTTTACTTGCATGTGATAGAATTCCAGAACTTAAAAAATGCTCAGAGGGAGTTTTAAGCCAGTTAATTAAAGTTCCTTCTAAATACCAAATAGCAATAGAAATGGCGCTTGGAGGAGCTCTTCAAAATATAGTTACAAATACTGAGCAAGATGCTAAAAAGTTAGTTGAATATTTAAGAACAAATAATTTAGGAAGAGCATCATTTTTGCCAATAAGTTCAGTTAAAGGAAAAAAGCTAGATAAATTTAATAAAAAGGATATAAATAAAGAAGCAATTCTTGCAAGCGATGCAGTTAAAGTAGATAAAAAATATGAAGATATTATACTTAGCCTTCTTGGAAGATGTGTTATTGTAGAAGATATGGATGAGGCAATAGATATTGCTAAACAAAATAGCTATTCTTTTAAAATTGTTACATTAAAAGGAGATACTATAAATCCTTCTGGAATGATTTCTGGTGGTTCTTATACTCAAAAAACTGTAAATATCTTAGGAAGAAAAGGTCAAATTGAGGAATTAGAAAGGGAACTTAAAAATATAGAAGAAAAGATTAAAAATATAGAAAAAGAAAAGAAAAATTTTGAAGAAAGTTTTGATGAATACGATGAAGAACTAGAAAGATTAAGACAAGATTTGCAAGAGATACAAGTTACTTTTGCAACAGATGAGCAAAAATTAATATCAGTAGAAGAAAATATAGCAAAGCTAAGGGAAAGAATAGATAAGGCAAAAAGTGAGACTTCTGAAATAGAGAAGCAAAAAGAAGAAAATAATTTAAAAAAAGAAGATATAAATAAAATATTAAAAGAACATAGTGATATTATGGAAAAGCTAAAGTCTGAAATAGACGAATTTGCAAAACTTAATTCAGACAACCAAAAATATATTGACGATTTAAATTTTGATGTGACAAATCTAAAAATATCAGTTTCTTCTTTTAATGAAAGTGAACTTTCAATAGATGAAATGGTTGAAAGATTAAATCAAGATATAGAAAACAATAAAAGTAGTATTACAAATAAAAAGGCAATGTGCCAAAGTATTTTAAATGACAATGAAGAATTAAAAAATAAAATTTTAGAATATGAAGAAGCTATAAGTAAAATAAATGAAAAAATGTTGAATAGTGATGAGACTATTCAAAAGCTAAGAGAAAATAGGAACGAAAAAAATAAAAAATTAGAGAATAGCGAAGAAAAAATCACATCTATTATGCAAACTTTAGATGGATTAAAAGAAGAAATAATTAAAATTGGTGTAAAAAGAGATAAAGTAAAAGAAGATATAGATAATACAGTAAACAAACTTTGGGAAGAATACGAAATAACACCAAATAATGCTGAAGAATATAAAAAGCCTGATAATATAGCTATTACTACAAAAAAAGTAAATGATATAAGAAGTAGGATAAAGGATTTGGGTAGCGTAAACATTGATTCTATTTCTGAATATAAAGAAGTTTCAAAAAGATATGATTTTATGTGTGAACAAAGATTAGATATTGAAAATACTATGGCAAAATTAAGGAGCGTAATTTCTGAAATGACAGAAATTATGAAAAATCAATTTACAGCACAATTTAATATGATAAATAAAAACTTTAGTGAAGTGTTTAAAGAACTTTTTGGAGGAGGAAGAGCAAGCTTAATTTTAGAAGATGAAGATGATGTATTAGAATGTGGAATTGAAATAATTGTACAACCACCAGGAAAGAAGCTTCAAAACATGACACTTCTATCTCGGAGGAGAAAGAGCTTTTACTGCAATTGCTTTACTTTTCGCTATGCTTAAAATAAATCCATCACCATTTTGCGTTTTAGATGAAATTGAGGCGGCTCTTGATGATGTAAATGTATATAGGTTTGCAGATTATTTAAAAAAATTTACAACAGATACACAGTTTTTGGTTATTACTCACAGAAAAGGTACTATGGAAGCTGGAAATTCTGTATATGGAATTACTATGGAAGAAAGCGGAATTAGTAAACTTTTGTCAATGAAATTAAAATAGTATAAAACTACTAAAATTAGTACATACTAATGTTAGTAGTTTTTTATTTAACTATTTATATAGTAGGAAATAGCTAGCAGCTGCCTAAAATACACTCGTTTTCTTTATTTAGGCAGCTGCCAGGTGTTTCTTATTTTATTTATATTTAGGAGGTTTTATATGGAAGAGGATGAAACTAAATATGGCGAATTTATTTCTTCATATTTTGCATGGATTACCCTTGAAAGACAAAAAGAAATTTGTGAAAAGTTAGAAAATGTGACTAAAGATAATTAGAAGTTTTGTCGAAAGGGTTGTTTTTGCCATTATTTCTGATATAATTATGAGCAAAGGCTTTTTTAGAAAGGATAGTTTTTTATGACATATAAATTTACTGAGAGTGCAAAAAATGTAATACAGTTTGCAAATGATATAACTATAAAACTTGGACATAGTTATATTGGCACTGAACATATTCTTTATGGTCTTGCAAAAGAAAATAGTGGTATTGCAAGCAAAGTTTTAGAATGTCAAAATGTTAGTTTTGAAAATATTTTAAATAAAATAGAGTCTATTATGGGAGTGAATTCTACAAAGTCTAAGAAGATATTAGGCTTTACTCCTAGAACAAAAAGAGTTTTAGAAAATGCATCTTTTGAAGCAAAAAAGCTTGGTTCTGGTTTTGTTGGCACAGAGCATTTACTTATTGGAATAATGAAAGAAGGAGATAGTACTGCAATTAGAATTTTAATAGATTTGCAGGCAAACTTAAAAGAAATTTATGAGGATATTGTAAAGGTTGTAAGTGAAAATGCTTCAGAAGAAAATAAAACAAAATTAAAGACGGGAAAAAGCGAGAATGTTACAAGCTTAAAAGATACACCAACTCTTAATCAGTTTGGAATAGATTTATGTGAGAATGCAAAAAAGGGAGTATTAGACCCAATTATTGGTAGAAAAGATGAAATTGATAGGGTTATACAAATACTTACAAGGCGCACGAAGAATAATCCATGCTTAATTGGTGAACCTGGAGTTGGAAAAACTGCAATTGCAGAAGGACTAGCAGAGAAAATTGTTTTGAATGAAGTTCCTCAAATGCTTCGAAATAAAAGGGTGGTAAGTCTTGATATATCTAGCATGGTTGCTGGGGCAAAATATAGAGGGGATTTTGAAGAGAGAATAAAGAAAACTTTAAATGAAGTAAAAAAGGCAAGAGATGTTATTTTGTTTATAGATGAAATACATACAATTGTTGGGGCAGGCTCTGCTGAAGGAGCAATTGATGCAGCAAATATTTTAAAACCAATTTTGGCAAGAGGAGAAATTAGCTTAATTGGTGCAACTACTATTGATGAATATAGAAAGTATATAGAAAAGGATGCAGCGCTAGAAAGAAGGTTTAGCCCTGTTACTATTGAGGAGCCAAGTATAAAAGATGCAACCCAAATTCTAAAAGGAGTAAGGGATAAATATGAAGAGCATCATAATGTAAAGATTACTGATGATGCGATAAATGCAGCAGTGGAGTTTTCTGTAAAGTATATTTCAGATAGATTTTTGCCAGATAAAGCAATTGATGTTATTGATGAGGCGGCTTCAAATGTAAGGATGATAAAGTATACAAGGCCTGATAAGCTTAAGGTTTTAGAAGATGAGCTTGAGAAAATAAGAAAAGAAAAGGATGAAGCTATATATTCGCAAGAGTTTGAAAAGGCAGCTGAGCTTCGTGATAAGGAAGAAAAGCATAGAAGGAAGTTAGATAAGGAAAAGGAGAAGTGGAATGATGAGAATGCAAAGGCTGTAACTTGGATTAATGAGGATAATATTGCAGAGGTTATTTCGAAATGGACAAACATTCCTGTGAAGAAGATTACTCAAGATGAGAATGAGAAGTTAAAAAATATTGAGGTGGAGCTTCATAAAAGGGTTATTGGGCAAAATCAAGCGATAGAGGCTGTTTCTAAATGTATTAGAAGGGGAAGAGTTGGGGTAAAAGACCCAAATCGTCCTATTGGTTCGTTTTTGTTTCTTGGACCTACTGGGGTTGGTAAGACTGAGACTTCAAAGGCCTTAGCTGAGGTTTTGTTTGGTACTGAGGATTCTATTATTAGGCTAGATATGTCAGAGTATATGGAGCCTCATTCGGTTTCTAAGCTTATAGGTTCGCCTCCAGGTTATGTAGGGTTTGAGGAACGGTGGATATTTAACAAAAAAGGTTAAGCAAAAACCTTATTCGATAGTTCTTTTTGATGAGATAGAGAAGGCTCATCCGGATGTGCTTAACATGCTTCTTCAAATTTTAGAGGATAGCAGGCTTACAGATAGTACTGGAAGGGTTGTAAGTTTTAAGAATACTGTTATTATTATGACGTCAAATATTGGGGCTAAGCTAATTACTGATAGTAAAAAACTAGGATTTTCTAATGGTAGCAAGGAAGATAAAAAACAAGATTATGCGAATACGAAGAAAGAAATTATGCAGGAGCTAAAGAAGGAGTTTAGACCGGAGTTTATAAATCGTATTGATGAGATAATTGTTTTTCATAAGCTTTCTAATGAAGATTTGGTGGATATATTGAATTTGATGCTAGATGAGCTTAAGATGAGGTTAGAAAAGCAAGGAATTTTGGTTGAGTTTGATGAGAGTGTGAAAAAGTATATTATAGATAAATGTGATGATAAGAATTATGGGGCAAGGCCTTTGAGACGTGCTATGCAAAGTGTTGTGGAGGATAATATTACTGATGCAATATTGGAGCGGAGTGCTTAAGGTTAATGTAAAGAAGATTATGTTTGAGAGACAAGGAGAAATTGTTTTTGAATAATTAGTTTTTCTTTGGGGAGAAGTAAGCGCAGTTTGAAGAAATTGTTACGGTTTTGGCAATTGCCATTTCGTATGAGCATTTTCCGTCTTTTTGATAGATACAGTTTGCACTGCAGTTGATGTTTGTCAAGTTTACCACCTCTATGTAGTGTAGTATTTGCAGTTTTTTGTAATAATATGCATATGGGAAAAATTACTATTGACTTTTTGGTGATGTATGGATATAATAAAAATACATTAATTGATTTATGGAAAAGGAAAACCAAAAATGAAAAAGAATGATATAGCTGAAAGCC
>CANSWM010000067.1 GCA_947650745.1 uncultured Clostridium sp.
TAGCGGGAATCGAACCCGCGTCATCAGCTTGGAAGGCTGAGGTTCTACCATTGAACTACACCTGCATGACCTCTAACATTTATTAATTATAAATGTTCTTTTATCATTTGTCAATAGTTTTTGTTAATTTTTATAAATTATTTATTTTGTACATAAGGAAGAACGTGTTATCTATAGTTCTTCCTTATGTACGTAATATACTCATATCTATAAAGATTACTTTCATCAGTGATTCCGCTTCTCTTTATTTGAAATCTCCCATTCATTTTCATCAATTTCAGGGAAAAATGCATCTGCTTCAAATGCCTCATCTATTTTCGTAATATACATTTTTTTAGTAAATGGTAGCAAAAGTTTGTATATGGCTTCCCCTCCTATTACAAAAACTTCTTCTTTAGAATTAATATATTCTTCTAACTCTTTAATATCATAAACTATTTCTACCATATTATCATGGAATTTAAAGTTTTTGTTTTTAGTTAGCACGACATGTTTTCTATTTGGTAGAACTCTTCCTAATGATTCAAATGTTTTCCTTCCCATTATTATTGTTTTGCCAGATGTAATTTGTTTAAATCTTTTTAAATCTTCTGGCAAATGCCAAATAAGTTTATTATCTTTTCCAAGCTCATTGTTTTTTGCTATTGCAACTATAATACTTAACATATATTTTTCCTCTTTTTTAATCTGCAACTGGAATTTTTCCAAGTTTTACATCTTTATTATAATCATAATCAATAATTTCAAAATCTTCTACTTTAAAATCATAAAAGTTAGTAGTGTCATTATGAATTAATAATTTTGGTTTTACATCCATTGGCTTTGCTTCTATAAGTTTTTTTACTAATTCTATATGTCTATCATAAATATGGCAGTCCCCTATATTATGAGTAATTGTTCCTACCTTTAGTCCACTTACTCTTGCAAACATATGAAGTAGTGCTGCATATTGCATAATGTTCCATCCATTTGCAGCAAGCATATCTTGTGAACGCTGAGTTAATATTAGATGTAATTTTCCTTCTTTTACAAGCCACTGCGTCCCAAATACGCATGGTTCTAAGTTCATATCTTTTAATTCTTCATGGTTAAACAGATTTGTCATTATTCTTCTGCTCGACTTGTCATTTTTTAATAGATATAGTACATAATCTACTTGGTCCATTTTAACTATGCCTTCTTTTGTTTTGAAGTCATACTTTTTTGAAAATTGGTATCCATAAGCCTTTCCTATTGTACCATCTTCTCCTGCCCATTGGTCCCAAATATGTGAACTTAATTCACTTATTTTATTTGATTTTTTTTGCCAAATCCATAGCACCTCGTCTATCGCTTTTTTTACTGTCTGCGTATTATTTCTAAGTGTAATCATTGGAAATTCTTTTTCTAAATCATATTTATTTTGAACGCCTACGATAGAATAATAATTTGCTTCTGTTCCATCTTCCCATCTAGTACGTACATTTGTACCTTCTGAAGAATACCCATTTTCTATTATTTCTTTACATGTATCTATAAAATTTTTATCTGCCTCTGTCATTTTTAGCTCCTCCTTAAAAATATCTAGCTATTAATAAGAATTATATTATACGATTTTCTTTTTTTCAACAAAAGAGAAGAAATAATTTAATATTTCTCCTCTTTTAAATTTTTTATTCTCCTCTACCTTCTGGTAAAGCATTTTCTCCATTTGTAAGTCTAGCCTTAAATACATATGTAAGAGCTCTTGCAACTTTGCTTTGTTTGATTCTTTGCCATAAAGATGTTTTTACATTTACTCTTGTTTCTTCTAAGTAAGTTTGTTCATCATCTATAATTGGCTGACCTTCTTCTACAGTTTCTACTGGTGTTGGTATTCCTTTTAGTGCATCAGCTATTTCGATTCCTATATAACTTAGTGCTTTTGACTTATCTTCAATTCTTTCCATATCTATTTCAATATGTAAGTTTGCTTCTAAGTTTGTAATTCTTGCTTGAACTAGTTTTACAGCATCTTTATAGTTACCTGAAGTATCTGTTTTAGCTCTTCCTATTATTCCTA
Organism: uncultured Clostridium sp.; assembly: GCA_947650745.1. Lineage (GTDB taxonomy): Bacteria > Bacillota > Clostridia > TANB77 > CAG-508 > JAAWPK01. The sequence continues at coordinate 2,042 of CANSWM010000067.1, forward strand.
AAGCATCAATTATATCTTCTGGGAATATTTTAGATGCATTTTTAACATATACTTTCCATTCTTTATCTTTTTTTATAGTATTATCTAATAATTCTTTTAAATCTGTTGATAAGCTAATATTTTTCTCTCTTTGTCTAATAAGTTCTTCTATTTGCTTAGTGTTTTCTTCAAATTGATTTGTTGCATATTCAACTAAAGTATAAGCTGCTTTATAGACAGATGATGGGAAGTTCTTTTTCCTTGGATATTCTATTAAATACATTTTTATTGATTCGATTAAATCTTTAAAATATGCATCATCTTCTAATTGAACTATTTGTTTTTTGCTGTTTGGATTTATTAGCTTTTGAACTTTATCTATATTTGATAAAATCTTTTCTTCGGTTATTACCATTCTTATGTTTACTATGCCAGTTTTGTTTTTTCTTAGCATTGTAAACCTCCCTCCTTCGTACTAATGTTATATCTTTTTACTTGTTATTATTATATAACATCTACCTAAATACTACAATAGTAAATTTAAAAATTGTTCTTTAAATTTCAATTACAATTTTATTACATTTGTATTGCAAATGTCAACAATTTTTTTTAATTTCTTACAAAATTTTTGCAAGTTCTTCATGTCTTTTTATTTTTGCAGTTGTTGTTTTTATTAAAGGTTCTGTTGTAACCATTACCTCTCTAATATATTTGTACGCTGGCATCTTTTTATTAACTTCTTTTACTTTTTTTAATATTTCTTCATATATATCTGCTTCATTTTTTGTATTATACATTTCTTCCATAATTTCTAAATCATATACAACCTTTACGCAAATTTTTGTATCTCCATCTGGCTCTGGTTTTCCATAAATCATACTTTCAGTTACCCCTTCAATTCTATTTACTAAGTTCTCTAATTCCTCTGGGAATATATTTTTTCCGTTTTTTAAAACGATAACACTCTTTTTTCTTCCTGATATAAATAAGTATCCATCTTTATCTAAATAACCTAAATCTCCTGTTCTAAAATATCCATCCACAAATGCTTCTTCGTTTGCCTTTTCATTATCATAATATCCTATCATCACACTAGGACCTTTTACTTGTATTTCTCCAATTCCGTCTTCATCTGGATTTGCAATTCTTACTTCTAAACTTGGAAATACTTGACCAATAGAACCTGCTCTATAATGGTCATCTGTTCCTGCTGATATAACAGGAGCTGTTTCTGTTAATCCGTACCCTTGAACTAATCTTATTCCAATATCATTAAACCCTTTTTCGACTTCTGGGTCTAAAGCTGCTGCCCCACTTACAAATAGTCTTATATTTCCTCCTAAAACATCATGAATATCTTTAAATAATTTCTTTCTCACATCAATATGCATTTTTCTTAATACATTACTTATTCTCATTCCTTTTTGTAGTTTTTCTAGTTTTCCTTGTTTTTCTACACCCTTCATAAGTTTTTTATACATATTTTCGAATAATATTGGAACAGAAATCATAACGCTTATTTTGTATTCTTTTAAGTTTTCTGCAATATGCTTTATTCCATCACAAAAAGCTACTGCTGTTCCTCTATATAATGGATATAGAAATCCTACTGTACACTCAAACGCATGATGCATTGGTAAAAACGAAAGCATTGTATCATCTTTGTTTATATCAAGTACTGAGGCAATATCCATTATATTTGAACAAATTATCTTATGAGATAATGCTACTGCTTTAGCGGCAGATGTTGTTCCTGATGTAAAAAGCATCATATCCATTTCTTCATTGTTTATTTTTGCATCTAAAAAGCTTCTATCTCCTTCTGTGATTAGTCTCTTACCCTTTTCTATTAAATCTTTTATAGAAAATACTCCATCTTCATTTGATTTTAAATCCATAGATATTAAATGTTTTAATTTTCCGTATTCCTTGATTTCTTATTTTTCTTATAATTTCATCATACTTAGCTGAATAGCATATTGCTTCTACTTCTGAACGTTCAATCAATCTTTGTAGTTCATTTTCTGGAAGAGATTTATCAAGTGGAACTACAATTCCTGTTCCACAGGTTACTGCAAGATAAGATAATCCCCATTCATATCTGTTTTCACCAATAACAGCTATTCTTTTTCCTTTTAAGCCTAATTTTATTAATGATGTTCCGTAAGCAGTTTATCATATCTCTAAATTCTTTATGAGTAATTATATCAAATTTTCCTTCTTCTGCTGTTTTAAATTTAAATGCAGGATAATCTCCATAAATTTCTCCAGATTTGTTTAACATATCTTTTAAATTCTCAATTTCTATAATCTCATGTATACGTTCTTGCATATTTAAGCTCTCCTTTATATAATATTAATTCGTAAATAATTATATTATTACATAAAAAAATATGCAAGTTTTTTAGTAAAATTTGCATATTTCTGACCAATTATTCGGTTTTATCTTTTCATATTTTTACATTACATATAGTACTATGCATAGGAAATGAAGTAAACTTGCTATACAAATGCATAAATGAAATATTGAATGCATATATTTATGTTTTTTTCCGCACGCCATATAATACTGCTCCTATTGTATATACAATGCCCCCTGCAACTAGTAGAATACAGCCGTGGTATGCCAAGCAAAGATGGCAGTGATGGCATTTTAAAAATTATACACCATCCCATAACTAGATAGCATATCATAGAAAATTTTTTATATCTTTTTAAATCTATTGAATTAAGAATAATTCCTAAAATTGCAAATCCCCAAATTATTCCAAATATTACCCATCCAGTAACTGGATTTTCTTCTCTTAATGTACATAAAGTAAATGGTGTATATGAACCTGCTATTAGCAAAAATATTGAGCAATGGTCTAAAACTTGTAATACCTTTTTCCCTTTTGTTTTTGGACTAAGCCCATGATATATGCTTGACATTGTATATAAAAGAATCATTGTTATTCCAAATATTGCTCCGACTTATAATTCCATATACATTATGGTGTATTGATGCAATTATAATGCATAAAACTAAACTAACTATTCCAAGTACTCCTCCGACAAATATGAGAAGTCATGTTAAATATTTCTTCTCCTTTTGTATATTTAGGTAATTCTCTATCCACTAATTTTATTCTATTCATTCTTAAGTTTCTCCTATCTATCTAGTTTTCAATACTAGATTATCACATTTTAAATAACTTGTCAATGTAAAATAAATATAGAAGCTATTTATCACATATACTATAGATTTTATAGTACTTGTATACATTTCATAGCTCCTATATTTTAAATATTTTACTTCATTTATTTTAATAACTTATTTTATAATTTCTATAAAATTCTCTATTTTCTTTTGTATATCCTATTCTTACTTCTTCATTTCTATCTTTAATTTCTGTCATAATTTCTTCTATATTCATATCATTTGGACCTGTTGTAGCCAATGTATATTTTCTTTTACTCTTAGTACATGCAATTAATGTTTTTCCTTGTGCTACTCCATTTACATATCTTATTTGAGAATACATCCATATTATTTGATTATATTCTAATACAGATAGTCCTCCTGATTTAGAAATTATATGTTTACTTGTTAAGTATATTTTTTGTTTTTTATATGGATTATCAGTTAAATCTTCAAGTTCCATTTTTAGCTGTTCCATTAATTCTTTATTACTAGTAATTCCCCATTCTCTAATTCTTTGTATTAACAATGTTATTCCAAATACAAGAACAAATACTCCTGACATTATAGAAAATCCAACTAACATGACTGATGTATCTTCGTCTGGTAGCTCTGTTTCATCAATATAAACGCTTCCAACATAGTCTGATATATTACTATATGTAAATTTTGTTTCTTCAAATGCTTCATTTGCTGCTTCTACTGCTAATTGCTTCATTTGGGTAGGTTGACTAAATGTATATCCTTTAAATTCATACTCAATTTTATCATTTCCATCATTTGATAATTCTTTTAGTTTTTCATATGTTTCATCTGTCATTCTAATTATGTACATATAATTTTCTTGGTCCATTGCAAAATAATAAAATTTTGAAGAATCTTCTTCTGCAAATCCATATGGTAAGTATGCTAAATTAATTTTTACATACTCTCCTTCTTTATCCTCATAATTTTCTATAAGCTGACCTAAATCTTTTGGGTCCTTTGTTTCGTTATATCTTATATAGAATGCTCCTCCAATTAACCCAACTGTTAATACTAAAAATACCAAAGTTGCAATAAGCATTGCCCTTCCTGTTCTTAAGACTTTTTTTATCTCTTTTTCTTCCATAAATTTAATCCCCCTTTTGATATTTTATATTATATAATATTTATTTTCATATTTCCATATATTTTTGTAATTTTATGAAAATTTAATATTAATCCTTTATTATTTTATGCTGCTTGGGATACCAATTTCTACTATTTACTTATATCATCTATTCTTTTAGGTTCATTTACCGAATTTCTAATTTTTCCATATTTTATTTTTTCAAATTCTTCATGTGTAGCTTCTCTAATTGCTAAATTTTCTTTATCAGTAATTTGAATTTCAAATTTTATTTCTCCTTTGTACTCAAATACCAATAATTCACATTTATAATTAGTAGGTCCTTTGTCTTTTATGTGGTCTACAAAAGCAATCGGTTCAATTGGTAATTTTTCAGCTTCTATTTGCTCTAAAATAAAATCTGATGTAGTAGGTACATTTTCTATATTTTCTCTAACAATTGTTAATCCGATAATATCACCTATTGTGTCCAATATTTCAACCTCATCCATTCCTTGAAATCTTGGATTATTTAATCTTAATTGAATTTTTTCTAAAATACGTTTCTTATCTTTTATTCTATATATTGGTCTCAATCCTTGGAAAGTTTCTAGTATTTCTGGCAAATACGACTCTGCTTCTTCAATTTTTCTTTCTATCTTTCTTAATAACTTTATATTATCCATATTCTCTCCTCATAATAATAAATTCCAGAAAAACTATCAGTTTAATATTCTTTTTCACATATTTCACATAATTTTTTCATATTAAATCACCATTGCCATTATACTATAAATCAAGTCATAAAACAAGTGTTTTTGTGTTGTGTGAAAAACTAATTTTTAGATATGATTTACAATATCTTTTGAATATTTTTCTTGTTATTCAATGATTCTTATTTTATTTTGCAACATTATTCCTCATGAAGCATTTTATATTGCTCAGGATACCAAGCAGGAGTACAAGGCATAACGATTTTACAATTAGCATTCCAAAAATATACTTCACCTTTTTCAATTAGAATAACATCTCCCTTTTCAAAACTTATTACTTCATCTTTTTTATTTAAAGTACCACTGCCTTCTATTACATAGATAAGTTCTTTACATTGCTCATTTACACAATAACCTTTATCAGGATATCTACCAGTAATTACTGCTGTAGCACAATTTATATCAGAATCGTTTAATGGATATTCTAATACTTCACATTTATCACTATTATTAAATTTTTCTGCATTATTTAACTTAACTATTTTCATACATAGCTCCTCTTTCTATAAATATCTTGTATTTTCATTTCTTTTCTTTTTACTTATTGTATCTTACCATAAAGATTTATTTTTTGAAATACTTTTTAATAAAAAGATAAGCTTAGTAAATAATGAAAAATGAATAGCGAATAATTAATAATTAAATATGCCAATTTACATATTTAACATTATTCACTATTCATTATTAAATATTAATTGCGAGGTAGCAATACCTCGCACATTCATGGCTCCTCGTGCTGGGCTCGAACCAGCGACCTATCGGTTAACAGCCGAGCGCTCTACCAACTGAGCTAACGAGGAATATAAAATCTAGCGATGACCTATCTTTCCAACAGAGAAATCTGTAAGTATTTTCGGCACATAAGGCTTGAC
>CANSWM010000068.1 GCA_947650745.1 uncultured Clostridium sp.
CTAACCATTTTCTCTAAAAGCTCATCTCTTTCAACTTTTCTTATTATGTTTCTTGCATCATTGTGACTTGTTATATAAGTTGGATCTCCTGATAGTATATAGCCAACTATTTGATTTACTGGGTTATATCCTTTTTCATCTAGTGCTTTATATACTTCTTTTAGTACTTCTTTATATTTTATGCTATTTTCATTCTCCACCTTATAATTCATTGTTTTATCAAAATCCATATTTACCTCCCAAAAATTTTATATATTATTAATATCACTTTCCTTAGCCTCTGCTGCATCTACATACTCTTCTAATTTCTTTAACACTTTTTCTAAAGCTGTTCCTTTATAATAACTTGTAAGAACAATATTTATTTTTGGACTAGTCATTACAACCTTTTTCTTTTTCTTTCCAGTATTTTTTTCATTGGCCTCTACTGCAACCACATCTTCAATTTTAAGGTTCTCTACTTCTTTTTTCAAGTCCTCTAAGAATTCTATAACTCCATCTACTTCAACGCCTGAAAATGCTATAACAAATTTAGGCCCCATATATCTTACAAAAATATATTCTTTAGATAGTTTTTCTTTGATATAATCACATATATCAATAATCATTTGATTTCCAGTATCTCTATTTACTTTATTATTAGTTTCTTCTAAATTAATAATTTTAAACATGCATATAGTAGACATCGTATAATTATCTATAATTTTTCTTCCCTCTTCATATAGGTATTCTGAGGTTTTTAAGTCTGAATATAAGTCTTTTCTTGTTAAATTTTCTACAATGTTTTGGTATGATACAATTTTAAAAATTGATATTATATTATCTTTTACAACTTCTAGTATAGTAGTATCAATAGTATCAAACGCATGCATTCTTCCACTTTCAATTATCCAATATCCAATATAAACATTATCTATATAAAGTGGAAAAAACATTGCAGATTTAGCTCTTCCAAACTCCATCTTTTGATATGGTAATCTTTCTTCTTCCTTGTTTACTGTAACATATTTAGGCTTAGTTGTTGTAATACTATCTTTAAATATCTCTTCATTATGCAAATTTCTTAGAGTGTCCCAGTGTTTTTTATCTACATTTGAAGCTTTAACGACGTATTCTGAACCATCAAATACAACGATTGTAGAATATTTAATAGCATATTGTTCTATTAATATATCATTTATTTTTACTATTTTTTCGTCTACTGTCCCTTCTTCACCAATTGTTGCCATAAAATCTTGTAAGACATTTAAACTTGTTACTTTTTGATTTATATCTTTAAAATTCTTTATTTTCTTACTTATTGCAATATTATATACTATTAATGCTAATACAATTATTACTAGTACAATCATTACGAATAGTTCCATTTACTTCTCCTTTCCTTATAAGCTTCTTGTTTTTTCTAAACTGCATCATCATTATTTTTTCTTGCGAATATATTTCTTTTAGTATAATCTGGTTTAATTTTATTTGTAACTAATGGATATACATAGTCTCCAAGTTTCTTTAGCTCAGCTAAAAATTGTTTTGTATAACTACTTGTAGAAACTATGCAGTCTACCATGCCAGACAAATATTTTGATAATGCATCTTCATCAAATGGTATTGTAATTACCCCTATTTTATCTTTATCAAACAATTCTCTCATATAAGACATTTCAGGATTATTATAGCATGACATTCCACCTATAATTGCTTTTGTAGTTAATCCTCTTACTTTCATATTCTTATTAATTACAGCTTTAAGTTTTGATGGAACTAGTTTATTATTTGATTGTAAATCTCTTAAAAATGCAGTTAATGGTTGTATACTTAAAATATCCATACTTTGAACTAGATATATTTCTCCTGCTAACTCAAAATATCTTTCACTTGTTTTAAAATCACAGTCTAATAGTACTAAAGAAAATCTTTTTACTAGATTTGCAATTAAACCATCTATATCATTTATTTCTATTTTCTGATTTGGTATTGATGTAAATACTGTTAAATTTTTGCTTACATCTATTCCTTCGACCATTCCATTTTCTAATTTTTCCATGCAATTTGAAGCAATTCTTCTTAAAGGTTCTTCATTTTTTGTATATATATAATATGAGTTTCTACTTTCTGTAAGATCTACAATTGCTGTATTTATTCCTGTTTTTGATAACATATCTGCCAAATTATTTATTAAGAAAGATGTACCTGTTTTTGGAGAACCAACAAATGCTACAATTTTTTTATCTTTTGTAAGTAAGCTTGATAAATCTATATTTTCTTTTTGATTTTGTGAATTAGTAGTATCTTCCATGTACTTTTCTTCTAATTCCTCAACTCCATCTGCTAAATCGAACAAACTTATAGGTTCTACATTATCTTTGCTTACTTCTTCAAATCCTGGAAGTACTGGTCCTTGTGCTTCTAAGCCTTCTTCAGGTTCTACAACTTTTCTAGGTCTTCCTCTTTTTTTAGGTTGCTTTGGTTCTGCATCTGGGTCTACAATTTTTCTAGGTCTTCCCCTTTTTCTTTTTACAGGTTCTTCTGGTGTTACTTCTGCTACAACTTCACTTTCTTCTTTTGCTTCAATTTCTTCTTGTTCCTCTTGTTCTTCTTCTAAAAATTCTACTTTTTGTACTACATTTTTTTCATTATCATCTTTTTCTTCTACTTCAAACATATCATCAAGACTTCCTTTATCATTAGAAGTCTCTTTTTGTTCTTCTTCATCTTTTTCTTCTTGTACTTTTTTAGTTAACTTTTTGGCAGAAGAAGTACCTACAGTAGAAGGTATTACAACAGGCTTTGTAGGCCCTGTCTTTGCCATCTTTGTTTCAATAAATCCAATTTTTAAATCTTCTTGCTTTTCTTCTTTTTCTTTCTCTTTTGCCTTATATGTTCCTTCCCCAAATGTCATTATTGATTGATATTTAGGAGATTCTACTTCAAGTACAGCTCTTACATTAATAGGTAAGAACTTACTTATTATCCTTAATTGATTATCAGTATATTGAGCTGCAATATTATTAAAGCTCTCTACATATCTGTCTGTATTTTTTCCAAGTTTTTTATAATGTGTTATTATATTTTGTATTTCTGTTTCACTAACATTATCTTCTGATTCTATTTGATAATTAACATCTTCTGTCTCGATTTTATAATAAGTTTTAGCCTCTTTTTTTGTACGAGGTTTATTTATCAATTTGCAAACCTCTTGTGGGCTTCTATCAGAACCAAGCAATGCGTCATAAATACCAATAGAAAACAATTTGGATAATAAATTATCTGATTTAGAACGTCTATCTGTTGCAATGAAAATAATTGGTATATCTGTACCACTATCACCTATTGCTTCATCACTAATCTTATCTAATTGTTCAAATAAAAATTTATCTATCATATCAAAATTGTTACTAGTATATGGCTCTAAATCCTCACTAATTACAATTCTATCATATGTTTGATCCCTTTGTAATTCTTTAATTATTGCATTAAAATAATAAACATTTTTCCCTGAAATTATTTCTTTATATTCTTTTTGATATAATTTTATAATAGATTCAGATATGTCTTCATTATTAACCGCAAATAAAACTTTCATTTGTTAACTCCTTCCAAAACCTTTTATTACAATTACAAACACAAGTGGCAACACTTGAGCAATAACAAATAATGTAATAAAAGCTATCATAGTGTAGAACCCCTTATATCTTACATCTAGTTTTCTAATACCTATTACATATTGATAAATAGCACTTACTGCGATTCCTAAAAAGCAAAACGGTATACTAAATATTCTTATTTTATTTAAGACAAATGCTGTAAATCCATATGTTTCAGAGCCATATTCCTCTACATAATCTGAAAGTTCTTCTTTTTGGGTCTCTGACATTTGAATCATTTTGCTTGTTGTATTAGAATTTAAAATTTCATCACTTGCAAATACTTGTCCTGAATAGGATACTATTATAAGTACTAATAATACTGACACTAAAATTGCTACTTTTTTCATTCCTAGATTTTCCCTCTCTATTTTAAATTATATTAGTTTTAAATTTTCATATAATATCATACAATACTATCTAAAAAATATCAAGCTATTTTTAGTAAATTTTAAGAATTTATGTGACAATTAAGTGGTCATCCTAGAATATTTAAACTAAAATAGTAAATTGGCGTACAGTGTGCGTTCTTACTTTCTATTTATTTCTTTAGATTGACATACATTTTTACATATTATATAATATTTTCATAATTTACATGAAAGGAGTATTTTTATTAATATGTCCAACAAAAAAAATACCATTAGAGGTATTACTATAGTTTCTCTCATTATAACTATAATTGTTTTAATCATATTAGGAGCAGTAACAATCTATTTTATATTTAATGATAATATATTAGAAAAAACTATATCATCAGAAAAAGAAACTAATAAGCAAATTGCAACTGAATTAATGACTATTAAAATTTCACTTGCACAAATTAATTTTTATGAAAAAAATCACAAATTACCTACTCTAAAAGATTTATCTCTAGAATTAAAAGAAGATTCAGAAATTGCTTATTTGGCAGAAACCACAAGAATAGCTAGTGCAGAATATGATGTTATTAGTGATAATCCAGTTTGTATATATACAAAGTTAAACAATTATCCTTATGAATTTGAAATAAATTCTTCATTACAATTAGCATCTGTAAATATGATTACTACTTCTTCAAATAATAATAAACTTGAAGTTATATATGTAGGTGAATTAGATAAAATTATTAATAATAATGGAGTCGTAACATCAACCTTTGATATAAAAGAAATATATAATGATTATCAAAATTTGACAATTGATAATTTTGTTTATACAGTAGAAAAAATGTATGACCATTGGAATGTTAATTGTCATAGCATAGGAGGTCAAAATTTAAAAAATCTTACATATGACGCAGAAAATGGGATTCTTAAGATTGATAATGCCTATCAAGTGTCTGGTTTTAATTCAGGCTTTTATGGAAGTGTTTATTTAATTCCTAACATAGAAAAAGTAAAAAAATAATATTTATCTTCTTTAAAAGAACTTAGAGTACATTTTCTAAGTTCTTTTTTACTTATATTTCAATTTTTCCATTAAACTTTTCATCAATTGCCTTTTTTAGCATTTGATTTTCTTTCTTTTCTAAATTTGGGTCATCGTTTAAAATTCTTATAGCCAAAGTTTGTACTGCTTTTAATATATCCATATCTTCAAACAAATTTGCAATTTTAAATTCTGGAAGACCATGTTGCTTTGTTCCAAAAAATTCTCCTGAGCCCCTAAGTTCTAAGTCCTTTTCAGAAATTACAAATCCATCATTTGTGTCTTGCATAACTTTCATTCTCTCTCTAATATTCTCAGACCTTCCTTGATATTTTAATATACAATATGATTTATATTCTCCTCTTCCAACTCTTCCTCTTAATTGGTGAAGTGCTGCAAGTCCAAATCTTTCTGCATTTTGTATAACCATTACTGTTGCATTTGGCACATTTACGCCAACTTCTATAACAGTTGTAGATATTAATATATCAATATTTCCGTATTTTAAATTCTTCCATTATTCTGTCTTTTTCTTTTTGCTTTAGCTTACCATGTATATATTCTACCCTATACTCACTAAATACCTCTTCTTTGTATTTTTCAAATAATTCCAAAACTGATTTTGCATTAATTTCTTCATTTTCTTCAACTAATGGGCATACAATATATGCCTGCCTGCCTTCATCTATTTGCTTTTTAATAAATCCGTTTACTCTATCTTCCATTGAAGGTCCGTACAGCAAATGTATCTATCTTTTTTCTGTTTGGTGGAAGTTCATCAATTATTGAAATATCTAAATCTCCATATAAAATGAGTGCAAGGGTTCTTGGAATTGGTGTTGCAGTCATAACTATTGTATCTACATTTTTTCCCTTCTGACTTATAATTCTTCTTTGATTTACGCCAAACCTATGCTGTTCATCGGTTATAACAAGTCCCAAATTTTTAAATATTACATTTTCTTGCAATATAGAATGTGTTCCTATAATAACATCAACGTTTCCTTCTTTTATATCATCTATTATCTCTCTTTTTTTCTTTGCAGGCATATTGCTTATTAGAAGCTCACATCTTATCCCAAACTGTTCTAAAATTTCGCTAAAGCTTTCTAAATGCTGGCTTGCAAGTATTGATGTTGGAGCCATAATTGCCATTTGATAGCCTGATTTTACAGCCTTATATGCTGTAATTATAGCAACTATTGTTTTACCTGAGCCAACATCTCCTTGAAGTAATCTATTCATTACAGTATCTTTTTCCATATCTCTATCTATTTCTTCAAGTGCCCTAAGTTGTGCTTTAGTTAGTTTAAATGGCAATTTATCTATAACATCAGACATCTTTACATCTTTACTAAATTCTATACCAGTTTGTTTTTTATTACATTTATGTTTAAGATTTAAAAGTAAAAGCTGCATTGTTAGCAATTCTTCAAAAGAAAGCCTTCTTTTAGCCTTTTCAAATTCCTCAAAATTTTCTGGAAAGTGTATTTTATTTATTGCCGAATTAATATCTAAAAGCTTATATTCATTTAATATGTACTCTGGCATAGTTTCTTTTAGTGTATTTTTAACTAAACTAAGCCCATTTTCAATAATTTTTCTAATTTGATTTTGAGAAATACTATATGTAAGAGGATAAAGTGGAATTATTTTTCCGTGTATTATTTTTTAAACCTTCTCTATCAAATACAGGAGATATCATTTCGATGTGTCCACTTTTTTTTGATATTTTGCCAAAAAAGCTATACTCGTTTCCTAGTTTAAACTGCGATTTTAGATATGGCTGATTATACCATACTATTTCGCATGCATCTGTATTATCTCTAACTATCATTTTGCAAATAGTCATTTTCTTGTTTCTTGTTTTTATAACTTGCATAGCCGACACAACAAAAGCTTTAATTAAGACCTCTTCTCCGGTCTAGTATTTCGCTTAAACTTTTTGCTTTACTTCTATCTTCATAATCTCTTGGATAATATGTAATTAAGTCTTCTAAATTATATATGCCTAATTTATTTAATACCTTGCTTCTTGCTTCTCCTACTCCCTTTATATATTGAATTTCTCTATTTTCTAAAGTCATGTAGATAGCTCCTTTATCAAAACATCTTTTTTGTATTATACCTTATTTTTATATTTTACACAAGAAAAAATTGTATAAGTAATTACTTACCTATACAACTTTTTTCTATATATCCATTTGACTACTTAGGAAACCTGCTGCAGACTCTACAACTTTTTTCTCTGTTTCACCCATTCTTGTTCTTGCATCTTTAGATAGTAGTATTACACTTCCGACTACATCTCCTTGTGCAATAATTGGATATACTACTTGAGAATTAAATTTTCTTTCTTTATTATCATTTTTAATTACTGGAATAGCTACTTCGTTGTTATCTTTACTTATATAAACCTCTTTATCATCCATAAGTTGTTCTAACTCTTTTGATAAATCTTGCTCTAAAAATTCTTTCTTAGAACCACCAGAAACTGCAATTACAGTATCTTTATCTGTAATACAAGCAATGTGTCCTGTTGTTTTTGATAAAGTTTCTGCATATCCTGTTGCAAATTCTGAAAGTTCACCAATTGGAGAATATTTTTTTAGTATTACTTCTCCTTCTTTATCTGTAAATATTTCTAGAGGGTCTCCTTCTTTAATACGAAGCACCTTTCTTATTTCTTTTGGAATTACAATTCTTCCTAAATCATCTATTCTTCTAACTACACCTGTTGCTTTCAAAACTATTCCTCCTTTTTATTTACTTTAAACCTAGTATTTGTAAATTATAAAAAATTATTCATA
>CANSWM010000069.1 GCA_947650745.1 uncultured Clostridium sp.
TTTTCTTTATTTAACTGCATAAAAAATCTCCTTTCATTCTTTCGTAAAAGTTATATAATAACTTAAGTATATTATAGTCACAAAGTAATTGCAAAGTCAATGGAAAAATATCAAAAAACAAGCAAAAAAATTAATCCATAGCACCAAACATTTCTAGAACACCTAAATTAAAAAACTTATCAAACCAATGTAGGGGCGTAGTCCCGACGTCCGCTGCTCCAACGCCATTACTATATTTGTGTTTTTTAAAGGAATTTCACTGAAGAGCCATAGAAGCAACCCCTACGTGGTCACGGGCGCAGGGACTGCGCCCCTACAATTTGCTTTATTTAGGCATTCTAAGATATCTTGTACTATTTTTTCAAAATCCCATTTCCATGTAATTTTGCAACAAATAATCTACCACAAATTATATCTTACCCAAATATGCTCATCAATAAAACACATCCCACATAGATACAGTTAATCTACATAATGACCCTATAATTCTATTGGATTTTAAAGTTAAAATTATCTATATTTTTTGCCTTGACAATGCTCTTTAAATACTATAAAATGTGTTATAGAAATTTTACTTAAGATATGGAGGTTAGTATGAAAAAATTTGTGACTATTTTATTATTATTACTTATTTTTCTAATTTTAGCAAATTTTACATTTGTATATGGATCTAATGTTAATATGAATCTTTCAAATAATACTTCTGGAGATAATACTGTATATGGTGGGAATACTAATGTAGATACAAATTCTAATGAATCTCGGAACTTCTAGTTCTACAACTCAAGTTTCTATCCGGAGATTCTGCTTCACTTAGTTCTTCAAATTTAGAACTTGGAACTGTTATTAATATAATTTTAATCGTTTTGGGAATACTTTTGATTTTACTTCGGAGTTGCGATTTTAATTCGTTTAAAAAATAAAGCTTAATATATATTATTTGCAAAGAAATGAAGAAAATTCATTTCTTTTTTTATATTCCATAGAAGATGATTATAGAAATTGTTACGTCAGTTTTTTATTACATTAAAAATAGAAAATATTAGCTTTGTTTTTTATGAATATTTTTTCTTGTTTTAAACAAACTAATTATATGATTTTTTCTTAAATTTAAATTAGGAGGAACAAGAAAAATGATAAAGAAATCTTTAATTGCAATATTAACATTTTGCATGTTTATAATAATTGCCAGTCCTGTATTTGCCTCAAATCTAGTAAATGATGCGGGAAATACTTTAAATAATATAAAAGATGGTGCACAAAATATGGTAAGAGATGCTGGAAATTCTTTAGAAAAAGCAGGAGATAGCATTGGAAATATGGCTAGAGACGGTATGAATGCCGTACATGAAGGAGCAAAAGATTTAGGAGATGGTGCTGCAAATATGGCTGGTAAAGCTAGTGAAGAAACATCTAGAACTGATAGAGGTGCTGGAGATTATACAGCTTCTAGAACTTCTTTAACAGATACAGCTACAAGTGGAAACGAAGCTATTATGTGGACAATATTAGCTGTAATTGCTCTTGTAATTATTGGACTAGTTTGGTACTATGGTGTTCAAACTCAAGGTAATAACAGAGATAATTATTAATAATATTGTTAAAAAATATAAGCAGGAATCAAAAATTCCTGCTTGTATTTTTTAATTATTTCATCTCTTTAATACTTTCTTTGTACTCTTTAATTGGTGTACTATCAAAATATATTTTTTCAGGTGCAATATCTTCTCCTGTTTCCCATTTTAATGTAACACCAAATGTTTTTACAGTTTTAAATATTTTTCTATCTCTTAAATTTTTATAATAATCAAACTTTAGCATTTTATTCATATCATATATTTTTTCTTCTCCATTTTTAAATTTTATATATAATAAAAATCCTTCTAGCGCTTTTACTTTTTCTGGCATTGGTTCTATTTGATTATTCATATAATCCCCCCATTTTATTTATTTAAGTGGCTCTATTTCAAAAGCATCTTTTCCCTCCTGAACTAAACTCCATAATTTATATAACTCTACTTTGTGTATTTCAATCCAAGCTTCTACGAGCTTTCTTTGCTTATTGGGTATATTTCCAATAATAAGATTCCTTCTAAATCATATGTAGCATTTCTACCAGAATATTCTACATGAATATGTGGTAAATGATGTTGCTCATTATCATTAAAAAACATACTTATTACTATTCCATAAAATTGTGAAATTGTTGGCAACTATTATCACCTCCATTATTATAACATTAATGTTAATATTAATCAATTGCTATTGGAAATTTAAAACTGTGAATACAGTTTTATAGATAAAATAATTTATTTATATATTACCTTAAATTTTAAATACCGTCAAGTATTTTGCCTTATTTTTTGCAAGTGCTGCCTTTACTTTTTGTTGGTTTTGTAATATAATATTTCTTACTATTTGAGGTGAGAATAATGAGTAGTAATATAAAAAATCCAGTGGCAAGGCATAATTATGAAATAATAGATACTATTGAAGCACGGAATTGTTTTAACTGGAACTGAGATTAAGTCTATTAGAAATGGTAAAGTGAATTTAAAAGATAGCTATGCTTCTATAAAAAACCGGAGAAGCTTTTATTTATAATATGCATATTAGTCCATATGAGCATGGTAATATTCAAAATAAAGACCCTCTTCGCAGCCGTAAGCTTCTTTTAAACAGACGTGAGATAAATAAGCTTGTACGGCTTAATTCAGCAAAAAGGGCTTTCGCTTATACCAATTAGTTTGTATTTTAAAGGAAATATTATTAAAGTAGAACTTGGTATTGGAAAAGGTAAAAAATTATATGATAAAAGGCAAGATATTGCTAAAAAAGAGTCTGAAAGAAAAATTGAAAGAGCAATGAAGCAAAGAATATAAAATCTCCTTTTTGAACTATAACAGTTTAAAAAGGAGATTTTTTTGTTATGCTTTATTACTTGAGCCGAATACATCTTTTATTTTATGTTTTACTGTTTCTTTTACTTTATCTCTTGCAGGAATCAAATATTTTCTTGGGTCAAATGCATCTGGTTCTTCTGCAAATACTCTTCTTATTTCAGATGTCATTGCAAGTCTTAAGTCTGTATCTACATTAATTTTAGATACTCCATTTAGTCCCGCTTCGTGTAGCATTTCATCTGGAACTCCTTTTGCTCCTGGTATGTTTGCTCCATATTTATTGCAAGTTTCTACAAGTTCTGGTATTACTGTTGAAGCTCCATGTAATACTATTGGTGTATTTGGTAACTTTTCTTTTATTTTTTGTAAGATATCAAATCTTAGCTTTGCTTCTCCCTTAAATTTATATGCGCCATGGCTTGTACCAATTGCTATTGCAAGAGAATCACAACCTGTTCTTTCTACAAATTCTTTAGCTTGGTCTGGGTCTGTAAACATTGCATCATTTTCTGAAACGTTTACCTCATCTTCTATTCCAGCAAGCTTTCCAAGCTCTGCTTCTACTACAACTCCTCTTTCATGCGCATATTCTACAACTTTTTTTGTTATAGCAATATTTTCTTCAAAATCATATTTAGAACCATCTATCATAACAGATGTAAATCCTGCATCTATGCACATTTTACAAGTTTCAAAATCTGGTCCATGGTCTAAGTGCATTGCAATTGGAATATTAGTATCTTCTACTGCAGCTTCTACCATTTTCATTAAATAATTTATTCTAGCATATTTTATTGCACTTGATGAAGCTTGTAATATTACTGGCGAATTTTCTTCTTTTGCTGCATCTACTATTGCTTGTATAAATTCCATATTATTTACATTAAAAGCTCCTATTGCAAAATGCTCCTCCATTGATTTTTTAAACATTTCTTTTGTCGTTACTAATCCCATCTTTTTCTCCTTTCAACATTTTCTTAAATTTTAATACATTATATCATAAAAATTTTTAAAAGAGTATCCTTCTTGTCTTAAATATCTAATTATTTCTGGAAGGCTATCTACTGTAAGCTGTTTTGTTCCTGCATCATGCATTAGTATAACTATACTATTTTTACCGTGCTGATGTACTTTTTAGGTCTGCAATTAGGCTCTCATATGTTGGCTTCCCTACTGAATCATTTGTTAGCGCATTCCAGTTTATATATGCAATATTATTTTCTTCTAATACAGTTTTTGCTTTATTTTTTACTTTTGCATATTTTCCTCCTTCGCTTCCTCCCGGAAATCTAAACAAATAGCTTGTATAATTTTCTTTTCCTATTGCCCATTTTATTTTTTCTTCTGCATAATTATATTCGTTTAAAACTGCTTCAGAAGATGAGTAGATTGAAGAATAAGTATGCGAATATCCGATGATTTGCGATATAGTGTCCTTCTTCATATTCTTGTTTTACAAGTTCTGGGTATAGTTCTACTCTACTTCCTAACACAAAAAATGTTGCCTTTATCTCTTCTTTTCTTAATATTTCTAGTATTTGCGGTGTTATATTTTTTGATGGTCCATCATCAAATGTTAAATATGCATTTTTCTCTTCTCCTGCTGCTTTATATATATCTTTCATTCTAAGTTTTGCTTCTTCTGAGTAGACTGGTAATTTTTCTTCTTTTACCTCTTCTTCTACTATTTCTTCTTTTGGTAATTCTGGTTTTGTGGCCTCTTCTTTATTTTTATTGGCATTTACTATAATTATAGCGGCAACTATTGAGCTTAATATAACAACTATTACAAGCACAACAAATACAAGTATTTTATTCATTCTATCCTTTTTTATTTTTTCTATGTCTATTAGTCCATTTACACCATATACCACTTTTTTCACCTTTTTATTCTTCGGATTTTGTCCCATTTATTTTTAGAAGTTTAAGTATTTCTACTATAATTAATGGAGAAATTACTAAAATTATTACTTCAAATATGTTTTCTTTTGGTAGTACTGCAAGTTCAAATATTTCTCTTAAAGCTGGTACTAGTAATATTACAAGCACAAGCGCTGCAGATATGCCTACCCCAAGTAGTAACATTTTATTATTTAGTATTCCTGTTTTAAATACAGATTTTTTATTATCTCTTACATTAAATATGTGAACAAGTTCTGATAAGGCAAGCACTGCAAATGACATTGTTTGTGCAATTTTAATTCTTTCTTCATCTGGCATTCCTTTTGTTGTGCTAAGCCCAATAATAAACGCAAGTAATGTAATAACTCCTATTAATACACCTTGATAAATTATTCTGTATGCCATTGCTCCTGTAAATATCCCTTTTGAATTCTTTCTTGGTTTTCTATTCATTATATCTTTTCCGCGCAGGGTCTACTGCAAGTGCAAGTGCCGGCAGTGAATCTGTAACTAAATTTACCCAAAGTATATGAATTGCAAGAAGTGGCGTTAAGCTTGATACATCGTTTATGCCAAACCAATTTGCAAATAGTGGTGTTAGCATTACTGCTAAAAATAATACTACAACTTCTCCAACATTGCTTGAAAGTAAGAATTGTATTACTTTTAAAATGTTATCGTAAATTCTTCTTCCCTCTTCTACTGCTGTTTCAATAGTTGCAAAATTATCATCTGTTAAAATAACATCTGCTGCTTCTTTTGCAACATCAGTTCCGCACTTTACCCATTGCGCAGCCAATATCTGCTGTTTTCAATGCTGGTGCATCATTTACACCATCTCCTGTCATTGCTACAACTTCTCCATTTGCTTTCCATGCTTTTACTATTCTTACTTTATGTTCTGGCGAAACTCTAGCATATACACTGTATTTTCTTACATTTTTTGTTAGTTCTTCATCAGATATCTTTTCTAAGTCACTACCTGTTATTGCCTCTTCTTCATTTTCTAAAATTCCAAGTTCTTTTGCAATTGCAATTGCTGTTGCTTTGTGGTCTCCTGTAATCATTACTGTTTTTATTCCTGCACTTTTACATTTATCTATTGCAAGTTTTACCTCAGGTCTTGGTGGGTCCATCATTGCGCACATTCCTATAAAAGTTAGCCTGCTTTCCATATTTTTCATTTCTTCATCAGTTGGCTTTTTGTCTAACACCTTATATGCTGAAGCAAGTACTCTTAAGGCATCTCCTGCCATTTCTTCATTTTGTTTATATATTTCTTTTTTATATTCTTCTAAGTCTTGTTTTATTTCCCCATTTTCTTCATAAGATACACATCTTGCAAGTATTTCATCTACTCCACCTTTTGTATATGCTATATATTTATCTCCTACTTTATTTACTGTTGTCATAAGTTTTCTTTCGGAATCAAATGGTAGTTCTTTTTCTCTTTTGTTTTTTTCTATTACATCTCTAAAGCCGTAATTTTATTCCCATATCTGTTAATGCTGTTTCTGTTGGGTCTCCTGTAAGTTCTCCGTCTTTTGCAATTTTTGTGTCGTTGCAAAGCATATTTGCATATACTAATTTTTCAAGTAATTCTGATTTTTCTGCATTTTCTAAATCATATAGTTTTCTATTATAGAATAATTTTTTTACTGTCATTTTGTTTTGTGTAAGTGTTCCTGTCTTATCTGAGCAAATAACCGAGCTACTACCTAGTGTTTCTACTGCTGGAAGTTTTTTAACTATTGCATTTTTCTTCGCCATTTTTTGCATTCCTATTGCAAGAACTATTGTAGATACTGCAGCTAACCCTTCTGGTATCGCTGCAACAGCAAGGCTTACAGCTGTCATAAACATATCTACTGGGTCTTTTCCATATGCTAGCCCTATTAAAAATATTACTATGCATATTACAATACATGCAATTCCTAAGGTTTTTCCTAAACTATTTAGTCTTCTTTGAAGTGGAGTTTCAGTTTCTTCTACTTCATTTATCATACCTGCAATTTTTCCAACCTCAGTATTCATTCCTGTTCCTACTACAATACCTTTTCCTCTACCATATGTTACCATGCTAGAAGAAAATGCCATATTTTTTCTATCTCCGAGGCTTGTCTCTTTATTTTCTATTGTTTCTATATTCTTTTCTATTGGAACAGATTCTCCGTGTTAATGCTGATTCTTGTATTTTTAAATTTATTGCCTCACATAATCTTAAATCTGCCGGAATATAGTCTCCTGTATCAATTACTACAATATCTCCTGGCACAATATCTTTTGCTTCTAAAATTTGTATATTTCCGATTTCTTATTACTTTAGAAACATGTGCACTCATTTTTTGTAGTGCTTCTAGTGATTTTTCAGCCTTATCTTCTTGTACAACACCAATTATTGCATTTAGAATTACTACAATTAAAATTATAACTGCATCTGTAATGCCTTCTCCTTCTCTTATTCCAATAAATCCAGAAACTATTGCCGCAATTATTAAAACTATTATCATAAAATCTTTAAATTGATTCAAGAATTTTATAAATAAGCTTTGTTTCTTCTTCCCTTGTAATTCATTTAATCCATATTTTTGTTGTTTTTCATTTACCTTTTCTTCACTTAATCCTGAATTTATATCTGCTTCTAGCTCTTCTACCACTTCATCTATACTTTTATTAAAATAGCCCATAAATATTACTTCCTTTACTTAGGATTTTTTAGATAACCTTATTCTACCACAAATATACTATTTTTATCAATGTTTTTTACTTATATCTAGACATTTTTTTAAAAAGAAAAGACTAGAGTTCAATGAAGTGCACCCCAAATGTTGGACAAAAATCTAACATTTGGAGGTGTATTTTTA
>CANSWM010000070.1 GCA_947650745.1 uncultured Clostridium sp.
TAAAAATACACCTCCAAATGTTAGATTTTTGTCCAACATTTGGGGTGCACTTCAATAGGTGTGCTTCTAGCCTTTTTTTAAGTTACTTTGCAACAATATTATATATTTTATTTTTTACATATATTTCTTTTACAATTTGTTTTCCATCTAGCAAATGAGAAATTTTTTCATGTACTAGTGATTTTACATTTTCTTCTTCAGTATCAACTGGTACAAAAATAGTTGCCTTTAATTTTCCATTTACTTGTATAGGAATTTCTATTTGATTATCTACTGTTTTTTCATCATCATAAGTTGGCCAAGGGCTTTGTGCAATTGTTTTAGTATTTCCTATTTTTTGGAATAGCTCTTCTGTAATGTGTGGAGCTATTGGATTTAAAAGAATTAAGAAAGTGCTAAATTCAGACTTGTTAATTCTTTTTACTTTATAAAATTCATTTACCATTGTCATGAAAGTAGCTATTGCAGTGTTAAATTTCATTGATTCATAGTCAGAAGAAACCTTTTTAATAGCCTTATGTATCATTTTTTCAAATTCTTTTGAATATTCATCTCCATCTACTAATATTTCGGTTAAATTCCAAACTCTATCTAAGAATTTATCGCATCCACGTAAACTTTCCATAGACCAAGGAGTTGCTTGGTCAAAAGGCCCAATAAACATTTCATAAGTTCTAAAGGTATCTGCACCAAATTCATCAACTATTTCATCAGGGTTTACTACATTACCTTTTGATTTAGACATTTTTTCACCATTGTTTCCCAAAATCATTCCATGAGAAGTACGTTTTGCATATGGCTCTTTTGTAGGAACAACACCAATATCATATAAAAATTTATGCCAAAATCTAGAGTAAAGTAGGTGAAGAGTTGTGTGCTCCATACCACCATTATACCAGTCAATAGGTAACCAATATTGTAGAGCTTCTTTTGATGCAAATTCATTATTATTATGTGGGTCTATATAACGTAAGAAATACCAAGAAGAACCAGCCCATTGAGGCATTGTATCTGTTTCACGTTCAGCTGAGCCTCCACAGTGTGGGCAAGTTGTTTTTATCCAGTCGGTTTGCTTAGCAAGAGGAGATTCACCATTTTCTCCAGGCAAAAATTCTTTTACATCAGGTAGTTTTAGTGGCAAATCTTTTTCATCTAATGGAACCCATCCACATTTTTCACAATATACCATAGGTATAGGTTCGCCCCAATATCTTTGTCTTGAGAAAACCCAATCTCTTAATTTGTAATTTACTTTAGAAGAACCTATTTTGTTTTCTTCTAGGTATTTAATAACACTTGAAATAGCATCTTTTACAGACATTCTATTAATAAAGCCAGAGTTTATTAAAATACCATCATCTATATCAGTATAAGCTTCATCTTTAACTGATATATTATTTTCTTTATTTGTAATTACTTGCTTTATAGGTAGATTAAATTTTTTTGCAAATTCATAATCACGTGTATCATGTGCAGGTACTGCCATAATTGCACCTGTACCATAAGTTATAAGAACATAGTCAGATACCCAAATAGGAATAGCTTCATTTGTTAAAGGATTTATTGCTTTAATACCTTTAATTTCTATACCTGTTTTTTCTTTAGAAAGTTCAGTTCTTTCAAAATCAGATTTTTTAGCAGCTTGCATTTTATAATTTTCTACTTCATCTAAATTAGTTATTTTATTTTTTAAATCTTCTAAAATAGGATGTTCAGGAGAAACAACCATATAAGTTGCTCCAAATATTGTATCTGGCCTTGTTGTATATATTAGAAGAGTTTTATCAGTACACTCTATTTTAAATTCTACATTTGCACCTTGACTTTTTCCTATCCAATTTTTTTGTTGAGTTTTAATTTTTTCTAAGTAGTTAATTTCATCTAAATCATTTATAAGTCTTTCTGCGTATTTTGTGATTTTAAGCATCCATTGACTTTTTTCTTTTTGAATAACTTCACCGCCGCATCTTTCACAAACACCATTTACTACTTCTTCATTTGCAAGACCAACTTTGCAGCTTGTACAATAATTTATTGGCATAGTTGCTTTATAAGCAAGCCCATGTTTAAATAACTGAATAAATATCCACTGAGTCCATTTATAGTAATTAGGGTCTGTTGTATTAATTTCTCTAGACCAGTCAAAAGAAAATCCAATTGATTTTAATTGTTCTTTAAAATGATTTATATTTTGCTCTGTTACAATTTTAGGATGGATATTATTTTTTATTGCATAATTTTCAGCAGGAAGCCCAAAGGCATCAAATCCAATAGGGTAAAGTACATTATATCCTTCTAGTCTTTTCTTTCTTGCTATGGCATCAAGAGCGGTATAACTTCTAGGATGCCCTACATGTAGACCTTGTCCAGATGGATAAGGAAATTCTATAAGACCATACCACTTTTTTAAAGTATAGTCATTTTTTGCATTAAAAGTTCCTTCATTTTCCCATTTTGCTTGCCATTTTTTTTCAACTTCTTTAAAATTATAAGCCATAAATTACATCTCCTTAAAATACACTAAAACCTTACGGATAGTGAAAATATAAAAATTATTTATATTATACTATAAATTAAGTAAAAGATAAAGTAAATTATTGAAAAAAAGCTAAATTTATGATAAAATAATTAAAATATAAAATTTTAGGAGAATTATGAATATTTTAGAGACTACTAAATTTCTAATGAAAAAATACAACATTACGGCATCTAAATCTTTAGGGCAGAATTTTTTAATTGATGAAGAAACTATAAAAAACACTGTTAAAGCTGCAAATATTGAAAAAGAAGATTTAGTTATTGAAATAGGACCAGGACTTGGAACGCTCACAAATGAACTTCTAGAAAGTGCTGGAAAAGTTATTTGTATTGAACTAGATAAGAAAATGGTAGAAATTTTACATTATAGATTTTTATTATATGATAATATAGAAATTATAAATGACGATATTCTAAAATTAGATTTGAATGAAATTATCCACAAAAATAAATTTAAAACAGCTAAAATTGTTGCAAATCTACCTTATTATATAACAACTCCAATAATAATGAAACTTTTAGAAACAAAGGCAGATTTTAGTAGCATAACTGTTATGGTACAAAAAGAAGTAGCAGACAGATTATGTGCTAAAACGGGAGAAAGAGATGCAGGAGCTATAACTTATGCAGTAGAATATTATGCAGATAGCAAAAAATTATTTTTAGTTCCAAGAACATCATTTATTCCAGCACCGAATGTAGAGTCAGAGGTAATACAATTATCCATAAAAAAAGATAAATTTACAAATATAAAAGATAAAGACAAGCTATTTGAAGTTATAAAATATGCTTTTATGCAAAGAAGAAAAACGCTTATAAATGCACTTTGTGGGATGGGTATATCAAAAGAAAAGTCAAAAGAAATTTTAAAAAAATTAGAAATTGACGAAAGAGTAAGGGGAGAGGCATTAACCTTAGAAGAATTTATTAATATTTCAAATTTGTTTTAAGTGTGGTGATAAGGTTTGATTCAAAAAAAGAGTATATGTGCATTTGACTTAGATGGAACGCTAGATTTAACAGATAAAAATCTATCTGTTAAAATTTTAAGAATGACAAAAAAAGGCGCGGAATTTGTTGCAGCAACAGGAAGAACAAATAACTATGTAAGAAAAACATGTGAAAGACATGGCATCATGCAGCCCAAATTTATTATTGCTGATAACGGAGGAACGGTATTTGATAATAGGGAAGGAAAATACATAAGAAAAACTAAAATCAGTGAAGAAAAAAGAAGGAGTATAGTAGAAGAATATATAAGAATTGGTGGAAGATTAGAAGATATTAGATATACAGATGGAGAAAAAGTATATGCTGCTGAGGATGATAGAGTAAGAAAATACTATGAAAAAGAAGATATTATAAAATATAGCAGCCCCAAAGAGCTTATGGAAGAAATTTTAGGAAGTGATATAGACATTACAAAGATTACTTTAAGTGGAGATAAAAAAATAATAAGACAAATTAAAGAATATATAGAAAGAAGCAATATTAATTGTTGGACGGATATTGGAAATACAAAATTTCCAGTAAGAGAAAGGAAAAATCATAGATTAGACATTATGGATGGAGAATGCAGCAAAGGTGCAGGAATTAAGTTCTTATCAGAATATACTGGTATAGAAACTTTTACTTGTATAGGAAATGGATTAAATGATTTTAGTATGTTTAAATTTGCATTAGATTCAGGAATGAGAGCTATTATAGTACAAAACTTTGAAAATGGAAGAATTTCTTCTGAAAGTGAGGCTATTACTGATAAAGTATTAGATTATGCAAATAAGATAGGAAGAACAAAAAAAGTTGTAATTTCAAGATTTCCTATAAATAATCATTTTGATGAAATAGAAGGAAATACATCACAAGGTAGAAGAATAGAATTTGCAAGAAAAATTGAAGTAGTACCTAATAGAAATATTAGAAACTTAAGAGGAGAAAATGTAAGAAGAAGTAGAAATTTTGATACAACAAAATATAGATAATTTATATTCAGATAAATTGACAATATAATACAAAATTGGTATAATGAGTACACAATAAATTACCTCAAGGAGGGTGTTTTATGAAAGTTGTTTTCTCAGACGGAAGCATAGGAGAACTGTGCGCAGACGAAGAGAGAAAGCTTTTTGTAGAAAGAAGCTTCTCAAAAGAGGAATGGCAAAATTTGAGGGAACAGATGCGGAAGTTGAATGTATTTGCATTTGAAGACCAAAAAAGCCAGGAACTTGGAATTGAAGATGTATGGATTACCGAAATGTATGTGGGAGGACAAACGGCTAGATGTGACTAAAAATCGGCAAAAACCAAAAGGGCAGACTGTAAAAGGACTGCCCTTTTGGTTTAAATGTAGATTTATTCTACAGTTACAGATTTTGCAAGGTTTCTTGGTTTATCAACATCAAGACCTTTTTCTTTTGCTACATAATATGCTAAAAGTTGAAGCGGAATGATAGATAAGATAGGAGATAGCATATAATGTACTTTTGGTATATTAAAAATATTAGGAAATATTTTTTTATTTACTTTTTGATTTGTTATTATTAAAGTTTTTGCACCTCTTGTGATAACTTCAGATAAATTACTAATGGATTTATCAAGAAGTCTTCTATCTGTTATGATACCAACAACAGTTACATCATTTTCAATTAAAGCGATAGGTCCATGCTTTAATTCTCCTGACTGATAGCTATCTGAATGTATATACGAGATTTCTTTTAGTTTTAAAGAAGCTTCTAATGCAGTAGCATAGTCTATTCCACGACCAATAAAAAACAAATCTGATTCCTTGTGTATTTTTTTTGCAAATGCTTGAATTTCATCAGTGTTTTCTAAAATTATACTTACTTTAGAAGGAATCTCTAAAAGTTCATTTTTTAAGTTTTCTATTAAATCTTGTTTTGGAAGCTCTAATACTTCTGCAAAATGTATAGCAAGAAGAACTAAGATTGTGATTTGAGAAGTATATGCTTTAGTTGAGGCCACTGCAATTTCGGGACCTGCATGAGTATATATAGTAAAATCTGCTTCACGAGTTATAGAACTTCCGAAGTACATTAGAAATTGCAATTGTCTTAGAACCATTCGCTTTTGCATTTTTTAAAGCTGCAATAGTATCTGCTGTTTCTCCAGACTGACTTATAAATATTATTAAAGTGTGAGAATCTATAAGAGGCTCTCTATATCTAAATTCAGATGCTATATCGACTTCGACAGGTACATCAGTTAGCCTTTCAAATACAGATTTTGTAGCAATTCCAGCATATGCTGCTGTACCACACGCAACAATATAAATTCTAGATATGCCAGATAAATATTCTTTTGTTATAGAAATGTCACTGAAATCACATTTACTATTTGGAACAATACGAGAACCAATAGTTTCTCTTATACTATTTGGTTGTTCATAAATTTCCTTTAGCATAAAGTGCTCAAAATTTCCTTTATCAGCAGATTTTGCATCCCAAGTAATAACTTCAAAGTTTTTATCTATTTTATTTAAATCTTTATTATAAAATGTGTTTGATTTTTCAGTTATTTCAACTAAATCATAATCTTTTAGTATAAATATGTTGTTTGTATAATCTAAAACTGCAGGAATATCAGAAGCAATGTATTTTTCATCACCATTTATACCAATAACTAAAGGACTATCTTTTTTAGTAACAATGATTTTATCTGGTTCTAATTTTGATATAACAGCAATTGCATAACTACCTTTTAAGTCCTGTATAGCACGATAAACTGCTTTCATAAATTTATTTTTATTGTCAACTGATTCTTTTTGATAATAGTAATCTATTAAATTAGGTATAACTTCAGTATCAGTTTCTGATAGAAAAGAATAGCCACTATTTTCTAAAAATGTTCTAAGTTCGCCATGATTTTCAATAATACCATTATGTACAACTGCAAAATTATTATGAAAATCTAAATGGGGGTGAGCATTAGTACTAGAAGGCTTACCATGAGTTGCCCATCTAGTGTGAGCAATTCCAATAGTTCCATCTAAAGAACTCAATTTGCTATTGTTTTGCAATTCTTTAACTCTACCTTTGTTTTTTATTAAACATATATTATTATCTTCAATTGTTGCAATTCCTGCTGAATCATAGCCTCTATATTCTAATTTTAAAAGGCCATTTATAAGAATAGGACTTGCTTTAGATTTTCCAATGTATCCAACAATACCACACATATTTATAACCTCCGTTTGTTTAAATAAGGTATTATATAATATTATCATATAATGCAAAAAGTAGCAAGTCCTTATAAAAACTTACAAGAGTATCAAATTTATGACAATTAATAAAATGCTACCAGGAATACCTAAAATGCTTACAAATATTATAGTTAAGAAGTTTAAACCTATGTGAAAGTTAAATAAATTTCCGAATTAAATTTATAATAAAAATAATTGCAGCACCTATAAAAGAATTTAGGAAAAGTTTAAAAATAAATTTAAGTGGTAATATAAAAATTCTACATAATACAAATATAATGCAAAGTCCAGAGATGTAAGTTAAAATGTTAATAAGTTCCATTTTTTTGTCACCTCGTCCGTTTTACTTAATATTATGCGGACAAAATGAAACTTATTACATTGCAATTTTGGAATTTTTTATTTCAATTTGGTCTAACATACTAACAATAAGTCCAGATTGTTTAGCCTTTTTTAACAGATAATTATATTTTGCTTGCATAGCCTTAATTTGATATAGATAATAATCAATAAGGTCACCATCTGCAAATTCATAATTATTATTTGCATTTATCAAATCTTCACGAGTTTTAATAATACAGTTAATAAGATCTGAATTAGGATTTGAGTTATCTTTAGAAAAAGAATTGTCTTTTACATATTTTTCATAAACCATATACAAAATTCTCCTTTGGGAATAAAATAGAGTTGTTACTAAAAATTAGTAATAGTTTATGCAAAAGAAGAAGAAATATACGGGAAGTTTAAAATTAATAAATAGAATTTGAAAAAATTGAATTGCATGCCATATGAAGCATTAACAATAATTTAAGAAAATTCTACAAATGGTAAAATTAAATTACCGGTTATTGAAAATAAAAAGACACATAATTAA
>CANSWM010000071.1 GCA_947650745.1 uncultured Clostridium sp.
AATGTATGGGTAAATATCAAAAGTGGTGTTTCCCACAAAAAGTTTATGCAATGGAATATGATATTTAAGTTGACGAATGCAGATAAAAAGGGTATAATAGCATAGGAAAAGGAAAGTAAAAAATGAAAAATAAAATAAAGTTAACTAAAGAGAAAGTTATAGGTATAATTTTAAGTTTTATCCTTTGCTGCTGTTTAATATATATAGGATTTTGGTTTTATCAAACAAGCTTAAATAAAAAGAGAATGAAAGAATTAGAAAATGAAGTTTTAGTAGAAAACAACGTAGGAGAAATAAATATAGAAGATGATGAAGAAACAAAAAGATTAGTTGCAGAAAGGGCAAAAATAGATTTTGATAAACTTTATGAAATTAATAAAGATATAAAAGGATGGCTTAAAATAGAAGCTTTAGGAATTAGTTACCCAATTGCCCAATACACAGATAATCAATATTACTTAAAAAAGGATATATATAAACAAAATAGTATTTCGGGAAGTATATATCTAGATTATAGAAATAATGGATTTGAAGATATAAATACTGTTATTTATGGGCATAATATGAAAAATGATACAATGTTTGGAAAATTAGATGAAATCTTAAAGGGGAAAGTTCGGAACAGATGTTGAAATTTTAATTTTAACAAAAGATAAAACATATAAATATAAGGCTTTTTCAACATATGAAATAAATCCAAAAGATTTTAAAAGAAACGAAATAATAGAAAATATGCTAACAAAAAGCAAAGTAGACTTTGGAATAGATGTAAACAAAGAAGCAAAGTGCCTATCTTTATATACTTGTACAGATACATCAGGAAATAGAACAATACTACATTCTTACTTAGAAAAAGAAGTGTAAATTTACAAAAAATACTTGCTTTTTTATATATTTTGTGTTATAGTATTAAATAGTCAGTTTTATATAGTATTGGAAAGGAATGATACAAAATGGCAAAGTGTGCAATTTGTGAGAAATCTCAAACAGTTCGGAAATAAATTAAGCATTGCTCGTTCTCATATTAGTAAAAGAAGTAAAAGAACATGGAAACCAAATTTACAAACTGTTAAAGTAATGCAAAATGGTCAACCTAAAAAAATAAAAGTATGTGCAAAATGCTTACGTTCTGGAAAAGTTAATAGAGTATAAAAATAAAGAGTAGAAAGAGATCTACTCTTTTTCATTATATACATATATGTATCTTAATCCTTTATGCCAAAAATGAATTTTACAAAGCCTCTTAAAAATTTGGGAACTTTTTTTACAACAATTGTCATAGTAAAACACACTCCTTTCTTAACATGAGAGCCAAACTAAGCCTAAAATCACAACAACAACGCCTATAATAAATAGCCAACCACATAAAGGAAGTAATAATACAAAAAGCATTCCAAGCCCAAAACCTATCATACAAACAGCTAAAGTCTTTTTGAGAAGTTTAAACATAATATCTTACCTCCTATATTTTTATTATATTAATAAACATAAAAAAAGTTACAATAAAATAAAAGATAAATATTAAAACTAATAAGGAGAAATAAAATCTATGAAAAATAAAGAATTAGTAGAAGTATTAAAAAAAGAATATCCTGATGCAAAGTGTAGCTTAGATTTTGAGACGCCATTTGAAATGTTAGTTGCAGTTATGCTTTCTGCACAGTGCACTGATGAAAGAGTTAATAAAACAACTCCTGGGATA
The DNA here is from genome assembly GCA_947650745.1 of uncultured Clostridium sp. Classification (GTDB taxonomy): domain Bacteria; phylum Bacillota; class Clostridia; order TANB77; family CAG-508; genus JAAWPK01. The sequence goes on from CANSWM010000071.1 coordinate 1,703, forward strand.
TTTTCAAAATATAGTACACCAGAAGATTTTGCAAATATGGATATAAAAAAGCTAGAAGAATTAATACACCCTTGTGGATTTTATAAAAATAAGGCTAAAAATATTAAAGCGTGTGCAAAAATGATATTAGAAAAACATGATGGAGAAGTTCCAAATACAATGGAAGAATTAACTGCTCTTCCAGGGGTTGGAAGAAAAAGTGCAAATGTAGTTATGCTAGAAGCATTTGGAGATGCACAAGGAATTGCAGTAGATACGCATTGTAAAAGAATTGCAAATAAAATAGGTTTAAGTAATGAAAAAGAGCCTGAGAAAATAGAACAAGATTTACTAAAGATATTTGACAAAGAAGATTATAAAGATATAAATCATTTATTTATATGGCATGGAAGAAATACATGTACTGCAAGAAATCCAAAATGTGAAGAATGTGTATTAAAGAAAATATGCAAAGAATATAACAAAAAATAATAAAAAATAAGCTTTTGGTTATACTAAATTCTAAGGAGATTTAGTATGTTTAACCCAAAAGCTATTTATTTTGAAAAGGATATTTTAAATTATGAACTTGGAAAAGAACTTTTAGAAAAATATAAAAATGTTCCAAAAATGGAAATAGAGAGTCATAATAGTATAAAAGAGATGCAAAGTAAAGATAACAAAGAATTTATGGAAATGAAGAAAAATCTAATAATAGGAGTTAGAAAAACTCATAAGTTTGTTCCAAATCATAAAATTTCAGATTTTTTGGTGCCATATACATCTTCTGGCTGTACAGCAGCTTGTATGTATTGCTATTTGGTATGTAATTATAATAAATGTGCATATTTAAGGCTTTTTGTAAATAGGGAGAAAATGTTGCAAAAAATCATAAAAACAGCAGAAGAAAAAGAGCAAAATTTGACATTTGAAATTGGAAGTAATAGTGATTTAATATTAGAAAATACTATTACAAATAATTTGGTTTGGACAATAGAAAATTTTAAAAATGCAAAGAAGCGGAATGCTAACATTTCCTACTAAATTTGATATGGTAGATAGTATTTTGGGATTAGACCATAAGGGAAAAGTAATTGTAAGAATGAGTGTTAATCCAGAAGAAATAATAAACAAAGTAGAATTTGGAACATCAAGATTAAATTCAAGAATAGAAGCAATAAATAAACTAAAAAGCGCAGGATACAAGGTGCGGAATTTTAATTGCACCAGTTATATTTGTAGAAAACTGGAAAGAATTATATCTAAAATTAATAAAACAGTTAGAAAGTAGTCTTTCAAAAGAAGTAAAAAAAGAGCTGTTTTTTGAAGTTATATTTATGACATATAGTTATGTTCATACAAAAATAAATGAAGCAGCGTTTCCAAATGCTTTAAATTTGTATGATAAAGAATTAATGACAGGAAGAGGAAGGGGAAAGTATTGGTATAAAGAAGAAATAAGAAATGAAGGTAAAAGTTTTTTTATAGAAAATTTAAATAAGTATTTTCCAGAAAATGAAATTATATATATTGTATAATTTTCTTTTAAATATAAAAAATATGTGCTAAAATAATATAAAATGATTTTGAAAGAAGAAAAACAAATGGAGCAAGACATAAATAAAATATATTTAGAATGTGCATCTGAGTTAGAGAAAATAGGAATACAGGTAATTGGGAATAAAGAAGTTGGAGATATTGATATTTGTGTATCTAAAAGAAATAATAAAAGATATGGTGTTTGCAAGCAAGAAGAGCCAGATAAAAGCACAATGTATGTAGAGAAAAAGGGAAAATACAAATTTATAAAATATCAAAAATTTAATAAACATCATATAGAAATAAGCCCATGGGTAATGGGGCTAAATGATGATATTATAAAAAGTACTATAATACATGAAATTATACATTGTATGCCATGCTGCAATAATCATGGCATAGAGTTTAAAAAGTATGCAAAATACATAAACGAAAAACTTGGCTATGATATATCTAGAACACGGCAATAAAAAAGAAGATTATAGAAAAAGTAATATTATTTATGAAGAGACAAAAAAATATAATTATAAAGTAGAATGTAAACAATGCGGGCAAGTTTTTTTCAGACAGAGGTTAGATAAAAATTTTACAAAAAAATATAGGTGCGGCAAATGTAGAGGAAAACTTGTTGTATTTGAAATAGAAAAAGAATGAAAATAGAATTTGAAGTTATATATGCATATAATAAGAATAAGAAAAATGGAGAGGAATAAATACTATGGAAGATAGGTCAATTGGCATTTTTGATTCAGGAGTTGGTGGTCTTACAGTTTTATCTGAGATTAAAAATGCTTTACCAAATGAAGATTTAATATATCTAGGAGATACATTGAATTTCCCATACGGTTCTAAAAGAAAAGAAGAAATTATAAAGTATTCAATAGAAAATACAAAATTTTTAATTTCAAAAAATGTAAAAATGATAATAATAGCATGTGGAACTGCAACTAGTTATGCATTAGAAATATTACAAAATAAATTTGACATACCTATTATTGGAATAATAGAACCAACAATATCTTACATAAAAAAATTAAATTTAAAACAAATACGGAGTTATTGCAACAGAAGGAACTATAAAAAGTGGTTCATGGGAAAAGGCAATAAAAAGTGCAGTTCCAGAAATAGAAGTTATAAATAAAGCATGCCCAATGCTTGCAACAGTTGCAGAAGAAGGAAGAGCAAGAAGCGAAGAGGGAAGAAGAGTAATAAAAGAATATATGCAAATTTTTAAAGAGCAGCGAGTAGAAAATATTATATTAGGGTGTACGCATTACCCGATTTATAATGAGATTATTAAAGAAGAGTTAGGGTATGATGTTAATCTTATAAATACAGGAAAAACAGTTGCGAATTATTTAAAAGAAAATTTGAAAGAAAAAAGTGATAAAGAAGCGGGGATTCAAAAGATATATTTAAGCAGACCAGATGAAAAATTTGTGAATATAGCAAGAAGCTTGTTGAATATAGAGTTTGAAGTGGTGTAAGAGAAGTATGTAATGTAAGCGGAAATACTCATAACCCGAAGGTCGTAAGTTTGAGTCTTCCCTCCACAACCAAAGAAATATGAAACACTTGCTATGTTTTAGTAATTGCTTTTTTGTTGCATTTTTGAACAAAATTAAGGAGATAAATATCAAGCTTTTTGAAAAAGCAAGAGAAATAGATGAAAAAAAGAGTAGATTTAAAGAAGGAGAATAGCGAGGAAAGTTAAAGAAAATATATAATTGGAGGACTTTATTAGGTCCACATGGAAAAAGATATGTTATAAATGAACTAATAAGAACATTGCAAAATTGGATAAATAATTTAAAATAAATATTATTATATAAAATGTAGATAAATTGTTAAAAATGTGATAAGATGAATAAAAATACAATAAAGAGGTACGAAAATGTCAGAAAAAATAAGACCATTTGTAAAATGGGCTGGAGGAAAAGGAAGCTTAATACCGCAGCTAAACAATTTCTACCCATATGAATTAAAAAATGGAATAATAGAAAGATATATTGAACCATTTGTAGGTGGAGGAGCTGTTTTAATAGATATACTACAAAAATATGATATTCAAGAAGTATATGCATTTGACATAAATATAGATTTAATAAATTCATACAATGTTATAAAAAACGATATAGAAGAATTAATAACCAACTTAAAACGAATGGAAACAGAATATTTACAACTAGGACAAGAAGAAAGAAAAAAATACTTTTATAATATAAGAAATGAGTATAATAACTATGAATTAGTAAAAAATGAGAAAAATGTCAAAAGAGCAGCACAATTTATATACCTAAATAGGACATGTTTCAATGGGCTATATAGAGTAAATAAAAATGGAAAATTTAATGTTCCAGTTGGAAGATATAAAAATCCTACAATATGTGATGAAGAAAATTTAAGACAACTGTCACAATTAATACAAAATGTTCAATTTGGATATGGAGATTATAGTAGGAGCATTGAATATGTGACAGAAAACACATTTGTATATTTTGATCCACCATACAGACCATTAAATGTAACATCAAAATTTACATCATATACAAAAGACGATTTTAATGATGACAATCAAAGAGAATTAGCAAGATTTTATGGAGCATTAAATGAACGAAATGCAAAACTAATGCTAAGTAATTCAAATCCCAAAAATACAGATAAAGAAGATACTTTCTTTGATAATATATACCAAGGATTCAATATAAATCAAATACAGGCAAGTAGAATGATAAATGCAAACTCAAAGAGAAGAGGAAAGATATCAGAAATATTAGTAACAAATTATGATACGTAATGGAGTGCAATAACAATTGTATAACATGTGGTTGGTGGAAAAATATAACAGTAAATAAAGTAAAATTTTATAATGACTAAAATAGAAAGGGAAAAATGAATGGAATTATTAGACGGTAGAAAATATAGAAAAAGAGGAACAGAAAAATCTATTATGGATATAAAAGTAAATGATAATTATACAATATATATATTTAAGGGTTCTTTATCTCCAAATGATATAGTAGTTCAATATAGTAAGGATAGTGGGAGGGCAAGAACACCAAAGCATATACATTGGGTAATAGATATGCTTTTAAAAGAGCAAAAGAATCGTAATGATGTTATTACTTTTATAAAATGTATGCAAAAAACATGGAATGAAATTGTAGGACTAGAAAGTAATGATTATATAACATTAAAAGATACATTACTAATATATAAAAGTAAGGTAGATAAGGAAATATCAAAACTAACACTTGAGGGGCGGAGAGTATCCAATTGATTTTGTTTTGATTTTATTATTGCTACTTATGATTCAAGAAAAAACCAACAGAGCAGATGCATATATGTTTAAACAGATATTAGATGAATTATTAAAAGATAATATGGATATTTTTTCAATTGTAAGTACATCTACTTTTAGAGGAAGATAATAATAAAATATATGTGGTGGGCAACTTTTAATAGTTGTCCCTTTGTGTGTTTTAGAAGAAACAATGAATTTGCAGCTAATGTGTTATATCTAATAAATAGAAAGGATAATTAAAATGTTATCACAAACACAAAAATTAAATAGGATATTTAATGAGGAGCAGTTAAATCATATTAAAAATATAATTAAAGAGATAGAGAAAGATGGACAAGACTATAAAACTATAAATCTATGGAAATTTGACCAAACTATAGGGGGAATAGGCGGATATTGTCAAGGTTGTAATCCTGCACTTTCAAATATTAAGCAATCTATCAGAAGAAGTATTTTAATCGAATAACCTAAAAAGAACGAAAAATAAAAAGTAAACAGAAAAATCCACATAAAGTTCAAAATATGTTATAATATGTGTAAATGATTTTAAAGAAAAATTCAAAATCAGTATTTTAAGCAGTAAAAGCAGTATATAAAGAATATGAAAAAAGATTAATATTTTTGAAAAATTAATTAAAAATTAAAAAAAGATGAAACAATAGAAAATTATAAAGGAGAAAACAAAAATGTTTAAAATTAATGACAAAAGTGAATTTTCAGAAAGGTTAAATGAAGAAAAAAATTTAGATAGAGCAGATATTCATTCATTTCATAGATACTACGGGAAGCTAATTCCAGCTATTCCAAGCTATTTTATAAAAGAATTTACAGAAGAAAACGATATTATATTTGACCCATTTCTTCGGCTCTGGGACAGTTGCAGTTGAGGCAAAAAGATTAAATCGTAATTTTGCAGGTGCAGAAATAAATCCATTATCAGTAGAAATTGCCAAAACAAAAACTTATAATTTAGATTTAAAAATTTTAGATAAAATAAATGATGAATTATTAGATATT
>CANSWM010000072.1 GCA_947650745.1 uncultured Clostridium sp.
AAATGGAAATTTACCAGATGATTTTCTAAATCCAGATGGAACAATTGCATCTATTGCTATTGGTAAGTATGTTGACTATACTCCTGCAGGAAAACCGTATTCTGGCCCTGTTGCAGGAGTTGACGGTGAAACCCAGACTTATTCTATAAACAGCTTATCTGGAACAGAAAAGAATCCTACTACTAATCCAGAAACATATTCACCAGATACAAGCCTAGAATGGAAAATATGGGGAGTAGAAGACGGAAGATTATTACTAATATCAGATAAGCCAACGAGCTATGAATTAAGCCTAAGGGATTATAACGGATATAATAATGGAGTAGGCTTGCTAGATGGGATATGTAGTGCTAACTATAGTAACCATAGCTATAATGAATTAGTAGCGAGAAATATGAAAATAGAAGATATAGAAAAAGTAATAGCATATGATTATACAACATCCCTTGGTTACGGAGATACAAGGAGATATACAGCGGCAAAGGCCTATTGCCCAAACTATTATTATTATCATGAAAAAGATGTAACACCGCCTTTTCATGAAATGAGTGTACAAACTGAGTGGATAAAAGGTGCCTCAAATGCCTCAGCGTTAAATGATTTTTGCCAGTACCTTTGGTATATGGACTTCAGTGAGAGTTCAAACCAAAAATATTGGAAGAATGATAAGTATCCTAAGATATTATCTCAACCAGAGAGGTATGTGCTAAGCTCCAGGGGATTGCGTGTAACCAGTGACTTTGTTCAGTTCTCGATATGGCTAGTGACGCAAGGCAGTATGCAGGGAACGAGCATTTATAGGTCTGATAACGTTGCTAGCGGTGTGAGTTGTGGACTTCGTCCTGTCGTCGAGATTCCGCTTGATTCACTAGTGTTAACTTATTTAGACGCAGAAACTTATCATATTTCACCAAAGTAGTACCAAGTAAGAATTATCAAGTAAAAATAAAAGATTTACTTAAAAGCTAAAGTAAATCTTTTATTTTTTCTACATAATTTCCCTAAATACTTGAAAAATCTCTAATCTCAATATATAATATAGTATGATTTATTAAGAAACAAAAAATAAATTAGGAGGAACAAAGACACATGGCAACTAGAGATAAAAATATATGGATTCTTATTTTATTTGTACTTGCAGGTATTGTTGTTGGCGGGCTTCTTGGGGAGCTTGCAAGTGGTATTGATTTTTTATGGTGGCTTCGGTTATGGCGAAAATTTTGGACTTGCTCAGCCTGTTGTTTTGGATTTAAGTATTATTTCGTTTTCTTTTGGGGTACAATTTAAAATAAATATTGCAAGTATAATAGGAATTGCAATTGCGTTGTTCATATATAGGAAAACTTAGTTTTTTAAAAGTTTATAATATTTTGTGGGGGCAAAGATAAAGAAAGGATGGCGTATATGTCGCTTAAGATGAAGGAGTTGCCCTCGTCAGAAAGACCATATGAAAAATTAGAAATATATGGTGCAAAAAAGTTATCAAATTCAGAATTGTTGGCAATAATAATAAAAACAGGAACCAAGGATGAAACAGCAATATCTCTTGCACAAAAGGTTTTAAAATTAAATCAGAGTACAAGTGTAAATAATTTAGGCTTTTTACGAAATGTAGGAATTGCAGACCTTTGTAAGATAAAAGGAATTGGGAAGGTGAAGGCAATACAAATAATTGCAGCGTGTGAAATTGGACTAAGAATGCAAATGCCACTTGATGTGCAAAATATTCAAATAAAGGGTTCACAAGATGTAGCTGATTTACTAATGAATGAGTTAAAATACGAAAAAAGAGAAATAGCAAAAATTATCTTTTTAAACATTAAAAATGTAATACAAAAAATAATTGACATTTCATTTGGAGGGACGAACTTTGCAATGTTAGAGCCAAAAGATGTATTGTATGAAGCTGTAAAGGCAGGTAGTCCAAAGATAATAATTGTACATAATCATCCAAGTGGAGATTGTATGCCAAGTACTGAAGATATAAATTTAACAAAAAGAATAGTTTCTGCTGCTAAACTTATTGGAATTGAAGTGCTAGACCATATAATTATTGCTGAAAAACGGATGCCAAAGCATAATGAGGTTTTTGTAATTGCAATATATAAAGGAGGAATTTTGAAATATGGGCTTTTTTAATTTAGGTTCGAAAGATATAGGAATAGATTTAGGAACAGCAAATATACTTGTAACATTGAAGGGAAAAGGTATAATACTTATTGAACCATCAGTAGTTGCAATTGATAGAAAAACAGGTGCAATTGTTGCAACAGGAGAAGAGGCAAAAGAAATGCTAGGAAGAACTCCAGAGGAAATAAAGGCAGTAAGGCCGTTAAAGGATGGAGTTATTGCAGATTTTACTGCAACAAGATTATTGCTTAAAAATTTAATTGAAAAGATATCTTCAAGATATAAAATTGGAAAACCAAGAGTAGTTGTTGGTGTGCCATCAGGAATTACAGAAGTAGAAGAAAGAGCAGTAGAAGAATCTGTAATGCATGCTGGAGCAAAAGAGGTTTATTTAATGGAAGAACCAATGGCTGCAGCTATTGGTGCAGGTCTTGATGTTGCAGAACCAAGTGGAAATATAATTGTAGATATTGGAGGAGGAACAACAGAGGTTGCAGTTATATCTCTTGGAGGAATAGTAATTAGTAATTCTTTAAGAATTGCAGGAGACGAATTAGATGAAGATATAGTAAATTATATAAAAAGAAAATATAATACAGCAATAGGAGAGACAACAGCAGAGGAGATTAAAAAAGAAGTTGGATGTGCTTTGCCATTAATGACAGAAAAGAGCATAGAATTAAGAGGAAGGGATTTAGGAACAGGGCTTCCAAAAAATATTGTTATAACATCAACAGAGATACAAGAAGCAATGTCAGAATCTATTTCAGATATAACAGATGTAATTAAGGCAACCCTTGAAAAAACTCCACCAGAACTTGCATCAGATATAATGGAAAAAGGAATAATTTTAGCAGGTGGGGGAGCTTTAATTGAAAATATAGATAAATTAGTTAGCGAAAGAACAGGAATGCCAGTGTTTATTGCAGAAAGCCCTCTAGAGTGTGTAGTAAAAGGAACAGGAAAAACATTAGAGGATTTAGAAAAATTAAAAACAGTTTTGTTAAATGCAAGAAGAATGAAATAAAAGAAAGGAAGTTAAAAGGATAAGTGTTTAAGAAAAAAACAGGTATTGTAGGAATACTTATAACAATTTTAATATTAATTATACTAGTTTTCTTAACAAATGTTAAAGCAGGAAGCTTATCATACATAGAAAATGTATTAACTAGTATTGTTATGCCAATTCAAAATGGATACACTTATCTAAAAAATAAAATTTCTGGAAATGATAGTTTTTTTGCAAACATGGATAGCTTAAAAGCAGAAAATGAGTATCTAAAAGAGCAAAATAGTAAACTTGCACAAGATTTAAGAGAGTTAGAAATAATAAAAGCAGAAAATGAGACATTAAAAGAATATTTGGGGTTAACTAAAAAATATGCAGAGTATAAAACAGTTCCTGCGTATATAATAAGCAAAGATATAAGCAATTATAGCAATACTTTTATAATAAATATGCGGAAGAAAAGATGGAATAGCAGAAAATATGACTGTAATTGCAGATGAAGGGTTAGTACGGATATATAATATCTGTAACAGATAATACAGCTAAAGTACAAACTATAATAGATTCATCAAGCTCAGTAACTGCAAATCTAAATAATACAGATGATAGCATAGTATGTAAAGGTAGTTTAAATGATAAAATGTTAAAAGCTACATATATACCAACAAGTGCAGATATATCAGAAGGAGATACCATAGAAACTTCAGGCATGGGAGGAATTTATCCTAAAGGAGTAATTATTCGGAAAAGTAAAAAGCATAGAAAATACTTTAAATATTTTAGACAGATATGCTTGGATAGAACCTCAAGTAGATTTTAACAAAGTAGAAACAGTTCTTGTAATAACTAAGTAAAGAAATTAGGAGAAATAATGAAAAAGGTCTTAAATATAATCATACTATTTATAGTATTTATAATATTATACTTCTTGCAATTGAATTTTTTTGGGAATTTTACAATTTGGGGTGTAAAGCCCAATTTGTTTATAATATTTATACTTTTTATTGGGTTATATTCAGGAATAAGAATGGGAACAGCTTTTGGATTAATACTTGGAATAGCAATAGATTTTTTGGGAAGCAGTGTAATTCGGAGCATCTGCAATAGCATTAGGAGTAATTGGATTTTTGCGGAGGATATTTAGAAAAAAATTTATCAAAAGATAGTAAAATTACAGTAATGATAATGGTGGCTTCTGCAACAGCAAGTTATGAAATATTTATATATTTATATAGAGCAGCAATTCTAAAATCAAATGTAGAAATATTTTTATTTATCAGAATACTATTAATAGAGATAATATACAATACATTACTTACAATAATAATATATCCATTAATGCAAAAATTAGGATATAAAATGGAAGAGGTTTTCAAAAAACCACAAATACTAACTAGATATTTTTAGTTAAGAATTAGTATCGTATTTACAAGTAGTTATAAAAAGGAGAAATGGTGGAAAGTTTTAGAAAGAAGAAAATGCCTAATATAAATTTAAGATATAATCTTTTAACTCGGAGGAGTATATTTAATAGGATTTATACTTATTGCACAATTATTTAATCTTCAGATAGTAAATGGAGCAACATATAGGGAAACTTCAAATACAAGACTTACAAGAGAAAGTACTTTATATGCAGCAAGAGGAAATATATTAGATAGAAATGGTGCAGTAATTGCAGGAACAGAAATGACATTTGCATTAGAAATATATAAAACGAAGCTTGAAGTAAGTAGCTTAAATGATACTATACTTAGAGTAATAAATACACTAGAAGCAAATGGAGATAGTTATACAGATACATTTCCTATATCAATAAATCCGTTTAAGTTTGATTTTGCAAATGAAGCAAGAAAAAAAGAATGGCTACAAAGGTATAATTTAGATACAAATAGTACAGCAGAAGAAGTATTCGAATTTTTTAAAGAAAAATATGAGATAGAACATACAGAAGTAAGTGACATAAGAAAAATTATAACAGTAAGATATAGAATAAATTCTGAAGGATATAGTGCAACAAAATCTCTTACAATATCAAATAGTATTAGTAGAAAAAGTGCATTAATATTTGATGAGCAAAATGATAAATATCCAGGAATAGACGTAGTAACAAATTCTAAAAGAAGCTATACAAATGGAAAATTGGCATCTCATATTCTTCGGATATGTAAGTTCCATATCTTCTAAACAATATGAAGAAAATAAAGATGCTGGATATTTAATGACAGATGTATATGGGCAAAATGGAATTGAATTTGTTTTTGAAAGTTATTTAAAAGGTAAAAATGGAATAAAACAAATAGATATGTCAGTTGATGGAAATGTAGTATCAGAATATAATGAAAAAGAAGCTATTTCAGGGTCAAATGTAGTACTTACAATCGATGCAAATTTGCAAGCTGCCACAGAAAAAGCATTAGAAAATGCAATTGTAAATAGTGAAAGCTTAGATAAGCGTGCAAAAGATGCAAGCGCAGGTGCAATAGTTACAATGAATGTAAAAACAGGAGAAATACTTAGTATGGCAAGCTACCCAGACTTTGAACCAGGACAATGGGTAGGAGGAATAGATAAATCTGTATGGAATAGCTATAATTCGGAAGAAAATAATTCACCTCTTATTAATAGAGCAATATATTCAACATATGCACCAGGGTCTACTTACAAAATGGTAACAGCAGTTGCATCTTTGCAAACTGGAAATGTAACTACAACTGAAAAAATAAATGATACAGGAATATATCCACATGGGCATAATCCAAAATGTTGGACGTATGAATTAAGACATGGAGGGCATGGATATCTAAATATTACAAATGCAATTACGCAAAGCTGCAACTATTTTTTCTATGAAATGGGATATAGAATGGGAATAGATACTTTAAATAAATATGCAAGAGCTTTTGGACTTCGGTTCAAAAACAGGAATAGAACTTACATCAGAAAGCTCGCGGAACTTTAGCAACTAGAGAAAGAGCATCATTAAGAGGAGAGGTTTGGACAGAAGGATTTACTCTAAATGCAGCAATACGGACAAGGTGATAACGATTTTACTCCAATACAAATGGCAAAATATATAAGTATACTTGCAAATGGGGGAAATCAAGTAAATCCTACTATCGTAAAGACAATAATGAATGCAGATGGAACAGAGATAAATAGAGAAGAATTAGAAAGCATGGTAAATGGAAGAATTAATAGAGAACCAAATGAACAACAAAATATAGAAATTTCAAATGAGAATTTAAAAGCAGTACTAGAAGGCATGAAAGGTGTTACAACTAGAAGTGAAGGTACAGCATACGGAGTTTTCAAAAATTTCAATATAGGAGTACGGAGGGAAAACAGGTTCAGCACAAAAAATAACTTCAAAAGGAGAATCAACAAATGCTTGGTTTGTAGGATTTGCACCATATGATAACCCAGAAATTGCAGTAGCATGCATCATAGAAAATCGGAGGGACAGGAGCAATTGCATGTTATCCAGTAAGAGATGTAATAGCACAATATTTTGGTATGAATGAAGAAGGCATAGATGAAAATGTAAACGCAATTCCATCTACGGAAATGCAAAATTAAAATATATAGAAAGGAATATGATTAAAATGGAATTAGGAAGACATAGCATTGAAACAGAAGAAAACAAAGTAGAATTAGGACTTCATACAATAACACATGGATTTGATAAAGAAATTGAGGAGACTGTAACAAAAATTATTGATGGTTCTTTAAGGTCTGGCAAAAAAGTAGAGTTTGATGGGAGCTTAGTGATAGTAGGAGATGTAAATGCAGGAGCAGAAGTGATTGCAAAAGAACATATAATAGTTTTAGGAACTCTAAGAGGACTTGCACATGCAGGAGCAAAAGGTAACAGAAAGGCAATGATACTAACAAATGAAATTGATGCGGCGCAAATTAGAATTGCAGATATTATAAAAGAGATAGAAAGAAAAGAAAAAGAAGAGGAACCAGAAGAGGAAGAAAAGAAAAAGAAGACAAAGAAAAAAGAAGAACAAGAAATTCCAGAACACTTCGAAGAACCAGTAAAGAAAAGAGCATATATAAAAGATAATGAAATTGTCTTAGAGTAATAATAATAAAAAATGTGCTAATATGATACTAGCAATTGCAAATGTGGTAAGTTGATATAAGCAACATAAAAAGACTAGAGGCTTGAATGAACTGAACCCAAAAAGTTAGACACTTTTTGATTAAGTTTATATTAGGCAAA
>CANSWM010000073.1 GCA_947650745.1 uncultured Clostridium sp.
TTTTCCATATCTGCTTGCATTTTTTTTGCTTCTTTCATTAGTTTGTTAATATTCATTCCTCCAAAGTTTGCTCCTCCTGGGAATCCTCCTCTTTTTGACACGTTTTATTCCTCCTCTATATAATTTATTGGTATGTCTAGGCTGTCTAAAATATCATCTTCATTCTTTTTTTCTTCTATTTTGGGTTTTAGTGCAGTTTTAGAAGTATTTTCTTTTTTTGCTCCACTTGCGTCTTCTAGTTTTATTTGCATAGGTTTTCCACAAACCATTGCTACTTCCTTTGTTAACACATTCATATTTTCAGGTTTTTGAAGTAAGTCTTTTCTAAATGTATTTAACCCATTATTAAATCTAATTGCAACTGTCATGTCATTTATTTCTACTAATTCTGTATTAATTAAATTTGCATATAGCATTACCTTACCTTGGCTTTTTAAGTTATTTAATGCATTTTCCCAATTTCCTACTTTTTCTCCTCTTGAAAGATTAGCTTCTTCTTTTTTTTGTATAGATTTTTCTTTTGGACTTTCTACTTGCTGTTTAGTAGTTTCTTTTATTTGGCTATTTATATTTTCTTTTTGCAAATTAGTATTAGATTTTAGCTCTTCTACTTTTTTTACAGATATATTTTCATTCACAACACTTCCTGATGAAACCGCCTTTTCTAAGTTAGAAATTCTATCTTCTAATCCTAAAGTGTCTGATTTTATACATAATTTAATAATTTCTGTTTCAAATATTATTGTTTTTTGCGATGATATTTTCATTTTATTTTCTAGTTCAGATAGTTTATATATTATGTTTATTAGTTCTTCTTTTGAAGTATTTCCGGCTATTTGGGAAATCTTTTTTTGTTCTTCTTTATTATATACATCAATTTTACTACTTACTTTATATATAAGAATATCTTTTACAAATTTTATAATTTCCCAAAGAAAATTTTCTAGCTCTTTTCCTTCTTCTAATATATCATTTATAGATTTTATAACCTGCTCTACATCTTTATCTATTATGCTTTTGACTATATTATAAACATAAATAAATTTTGGAATTCCTACTAAATCTTTTATTTTGTCTTCATCAATATCTGTGTCTCCATCTTGCAAGCATCTTTCTAATATGCTTAAAGCATCTCTTGCAGCTCCTTCTGAAAGACTTGCAATTAGCCCCAACGCTTCATCTGTTATTTTTATATTACTTTCACCACATACAATTTTTAGCCTTTTTACTATATCTTCATTTGAAATTTTTTTGAAGTCAAATCTTTGACATCTTGAAAGAATTGTTGCAAGTAACTTTTGTGGCTCTGTTGTAGCAAGTATGAATTTTACATGTTCAGGTGGTTCTTCTAATGTTTTTAGAAGTGCATTAAATGCACCTGTTGACAACATATGTACCTCGTCTATAATATATACCCTATATTTTGCAAGTGTTGGTAAAAAATTCACTTTTTCTTTTATATCTCTTATATCTTCTACACTATTATTTGATGCAGCATCCATTTCTACTACATCTGTTAGACTTCCGCTCTAGCATTGCTTTACATATTTCACATTCGTTACATGGCTCACCGGTCTTTTGGATTTTGGCAATTTATTGCTCTTGCAAGTATTTTTGCAGTTGTTGTTTTGCCTGTGCCTCTTCCTCCTGTAAGTAAATATGCATGTCCCACTCTACCTGATTTTATTTGGTTCTTAAGTGTTTGAATTATATGGTCTTGTCCGTACTACTTCACTAAAGTTTCTTGGTCTAAATTTTCTATATAATGCTGTATATGCCATTTTTCTTCTCCTTGTATATAGACTTAAGCAACCTAAAGCTCTGCTTTGGTTGCTTAAGTTATCTTCCTTAAGTCTTTTAATTTTATATTAGCTTCTCTGTGGAAAGTAATTTCCACATAAAAGGTTCTACTTATCGCTGCTTCCTTCCGGACCTGACGAGGTTCATAGATTTTTATTGAAAATTACTCTCCACACAAAAGCTAAGTTTTGTATCATTATATAATGTTTTTTTATAATTTACAACTAATTTTTTTAATTTCTTTTAAAAATAATATCATCAAAATTTATTTTTTCATAATTTGATGTTCCAGCTTCAAGTATATTCCCTGATGGTAGGTCTAAAGTAATATTTCCTGTAAAAGTTGTTCCTGATGCAAGCTCAATGTTTAAATCAAAAGATACTTTGCATTTTATATCTTCATAATTTATTCCAGCCTTTTTAAGTATTGTTCCATCGTGACTTATAGTTTCACCTTCTAATGAGGCTCTTCCGTATTCCATTATTACAAAATCTTAAAACAATAATTCCACCTTGATTTGCAATTTCTAAAACTTTTAGGTTTGCAAGTTCACTTCCTGCATATGTTATTTCTTTATCTACTATATATTCGTCTGTATATTCATAAATTTTATCTTCTGCCCCACTTGGCCTGTAAATTGTGATATTTCCTAATCTTGGTCCATCAGTTATTTTGAAATTATTTAATGTTATATTTTTTATTATTTCTGTTTCTTTATAATTTTTATTTTTAGATATATATATATACATATCATTATTTTGCACAAGTTCAAAGTCCCACGTATTTTCACCGTTCTACATCTAGTCCTTCTGCAGTACTTACAACAATTAGCTGTGATAGTTCAAATGGCATATTGTTTTCGCCCTCTACTGAGTATTTTAACATTAAAAGACATATTATTGTGATAATTAGCGTTAGTATAACTGTTGTAATTACAAAGCGTATTACACCTTTTAACCTCATTTTTAGTTCCATCTCTAACCCTAATTTTTTCATTAGTCCTCCTTTTTAGCTTTTATCTTCTTAGTTTTTCTTAAATCTTTAAAAAATTCCTTTAGTATTTCTTCACATTCTTTTTGCAGTACTCCTACTTTATATTCTACTTTATGATTAAATTTGTAGTCTTCAAATAAGTTTAAAACTGACCCACATGCTCCAGTTTTTTGGTCTAAAGTTCCTATTACTACTTTTTTTATTCTAGAATTTATCATCGCTCCTGCACACATTGTACAAGGCTCTAGCGTAACATACATCTTGCATTCTTCTAGTCTCCATGCTTCTAATTTTTTACTTGCTTTTTGTATTGCTAATATTTCTGCATGTTTTGTTGTATCTTTTTTTATTTCTTTTAAATTATGAGCTCTTGCAATTATTTTTTCATTCTTTACAATTACGGCTCCAACTGGCACTTCTCCTTTTTCATATGCTTTTCTTGCCTCTTTTAGCGCCTCTTTCATATAATATTCTTCTATTTCCATTTTTTATGGCTACTTTCATTTTATTTATTGGTGTGCCCAGGTGGACTCGAACCACCATCGGTCGCTTAGGAGGCGACTGCTCTATCCTGCTAAGCTATGAGCACATAACTTACTTTATTATTTTATTAAAATTTATTTTAGTTGTCAATAGTGGCATATCTTAATTTAATATTAATAATCCTTATGTAAACAAAACTATTGACGAAAATATGTATATATTATAAAATGGTCGTATTGTTGGGTTACACTATAAAGGAGGAAACACAATGAGCGTAAGAAAAGCAGTTATACCAATTGCTGGCTTTGCAACTAGATTTTTGCCTGCATGTAAGGCTATTCCTAAATGTATGCTTACTATTTTAGATAAGCCTATTATTCAATATATTGTTGATGAAGCCGCTGAATCTGGTATTGAAGAAATAGTCATGGTTATTGGTAGAAAAAAAGATGTAATACAAGATTATTTTACAGAAGATAATGAACTAAAAGATTTTTTAATCGAAAAGGGAAAAGATAAATTTATAGAACATGTTACTAACTTATCACGTGGTACAAAAATACATTTTATAGAGCAAGTAGGTGGTGCTAAAGGTTTAGGCCATGCTATTTATCAGGCAAAAGATATTATTGGAAATGAACCTTTTGCTATTTTGTATGGTGATGTTGTATTTCACGGTGAAAAACCTTGCTTAAAAGAAATTATAGAAAAGCATGAACAATGTGGAGGTTCTGTAATAGGAGTTGAAAAGGTAGACTGGAAAGACGTTCCAAAATATGGTAATGTTTCTGGTGTTCAAATTGCAGACGGCTTTTATAAGGTAGAAAAATTACAAGAAAAGCCTAAAATTGAAAACACTAAATCTAATTTGGCTATCTCTGATAGACATGTTTTAATGCCTGATATTTTTAAGTATCTTGAAGAAACAAAACCTGGTCAAGGTGGTGAAATTCAAGTTACTGATGCATATAATGCTATGGTAAATACTAAAGAAGGTGTCTATGCTTATGATTATAAAAGTAAAAGGTTTGATTCAGGAGATAAACTTGGTTTTGTAATGGCTGCTGTTGATGAAACTTTAAATAGACCAGAACTTAGAGAACCATTTATTCAGTTTTTGAAAAGTTTAGATATATAGTAAAAAGGCTCTTATTTAAAAGAGCCTTTTTATTTTTGTTATTATAATACTAGCTAATTCTATCTATTATTTCTTCACATTTATCAAATACTTCGTATTTATCTATTCCTAAAAATTCCCTATCTTCCATAAGTATTTTTCCGTTTATTATTGTATGTGATACATTGCTACCCTTAGCATTATATACTATGTTTGCAAATATGCTTCCTTTATTTGGTGCCATAACTTCTGTGTTTAAGTCTAGTAAAATTATATCTGCTGTTTTTCCTTCTTCTATACTTCCAATTTCTCTATCTAATCCCAATGCTTTAGCTCCATTTATTGTTGCCATTTTTAATACTTCATAGCTATCCATATTTCTTGGGTTTTCAAATACTCCTTTTTGAAGAAGTGCTGCAAATTTCATTGTTTCAAACATATCTAGATTTGACCCACTTCCTTGTCCATCTGTTCCAAGTGCTACATTTATTCCTTCATCTAACATTTCTTGAACTTTTGCAATTCCACATCCAAGTTTTAAATTACTTATTGGACAATGAACTATATTTGCCCTCATTCTACTTAAATCTTTTATATCTTCGGTTGATACTTTAACTACGTGTGCTAGAATATTCCTTGTTGCTTTAAAATGCTTCATTAGCACATCTACTGGGCTTTGTACTCTATATTCATTTTTTATATCTTCTACTTCTTTTTGATTTTCGCAAAAGTGCATATGTATGGGTAAATCATTTTCTTTTGCAAATTCTACCATTTTTTCTACCGTTTCTTCTTTCGTTGTATAAAGTCCGTGTATTCCAGCATTTAATGTTATAAGGTCATATCTATCTTTATATTTTTGAACTAATTCTGCAAATTCTTCCATTCTTTCCATGCCAAAGCCTGCTACATCATTTACTGTTCTTGTAACTTGAAGTCTCATTCCTGTTTGAAGTGCTGCTCTTATTGTGTCTTCTGTCATAAAATATTGGTCATTTGCAAGTGTTGTTCCTGTACTTATCATTTCAAGGCATGATAGCATTGAGGCATAGTATATGTCTTCATGAGTTAATTTGTCTTCCATTGGCCATATTTTATCAGTAAGCCATGATTGCAAACTATATCCATCTAAAGTTTCTCTGAAAATGCTCATACTTAAGTGAGCATGTGCATTTACAAAACCTGGCATGCATACTTTATCCTCTGCATCTATTATATGTGCTCCCATGTTTGGAGTAATTTCTTCTGCAATTTCTGTAATTTTTCCATTTTGTATATATATACTCATGTTTTCTTCAAGTTTTGGCCTTCCGCTCTGACATTGATATTAAATTACAATTTTTTATTAATATATCTCTCATATTTCCTCCATATTATTTGTATAAAGATAGCATAATTCTTTTAGTGAATTATGCTATCTTTATTTTTATTTTGCATTTTCTATTTCACAATTTCCATTAGTTGTATAAACTTTTATTGTAAATACTAAGCCATGATTTGTTGTTACTGAAATTTCTGTATGTGTTGTTTTGTCTTGAAGTTCTCCTACTTTGTAGTCTTCTTTGGCTTCTAATTTAGTTTTTATCATACTTGGCATTTGTACATATGAAACTTTAACATTTTCTGTTCCATCTGATGCAGTAAGTGTATCTTCTATGATTTGCATTCTAATTGCTTCTATTTCAGCTCTTATGTATTCTCTATCTTGTTCACGAGAATAGCTTTCTGAACCATTAATTGTTTTTTGGAACATATCAGATTTATTTATTGATATTATTGTCACTGCTGCTAAAATTATTAGTATTATAACTGTTATCATAAGTGCTACCAAAGTTATACCTTCATTTCTCTTTAAATTCATCTTTTGTCCTCCTATTTTTATATAATTATATCTTAAGTAAAATTTATTTGTCAATATAAATAGGATTATTTAAGAAAATGTAATATTTTAGTTTTGTTTTATATCTTTCTAACACATTCTGTCTTTTATGCCTTTTGTTTAAGTAAGTATTAATGAACAGCTTTTATTCACTATCTATTTTTACTATTTCTTCTTTTGATAAGTTTACTATTTCGCATATATCTTCAATTTTTATTTGCTTTTTTATCATGTTTAGTATTATTTCTTTTTTGCCCTCTTTCCTTCCCTTTTCAATACCTTTTTCGATGCCTTCTTGGAACTTATCTTCCATTACTGTTACATATCTCTTAGGTCTTTTATTCTTTCGTCGTATTCTTCTCTTAGTACTGGGTCTGAGCATAAATATTTTAGTTCTTTTTTTGCTTCTTCTAAATATTTATCATCTATTACCATATCTTCTATTTCTCCCCCATTTATAAATTTTATCCAGTTTTCTTCTGGCTTGTTTTGTCCTTCTTTGAATTTACTTAACTCTATTATGTGCATTTCTAAGTCATTTGTTAGTTTCTCACTTAGGTTCTCTTCTTCTCTTATTGTCCATTTTGTATGATATTCTTCACATTCTTTGAAAAACCAAGTCGTTTGTTATTTTTAATTTTTGCTCCATTTATTGTTTCCTTTCTTATTATATATTAATTTATTAGTTTAGGCAATATGTTTTAAGTATTTCTCTACCACTTCCTTACTTTTTTATTTTTTTGTTTCTTTTTCATTGATTTTTCAAAGATTTTTAAATGTTTTTACAAAATGTTGTCTTTGATTAAAATTCTTTTTTTGAATTAATTTTAAGATAAAATCTATTATCTATTTTATATAATCTTTCCTTACATATGTCAACAAAAACCGCACGACATTTTTCGACAAA
>CANSWM010000074.1 GCA_947650745.1 uncultured Clostridium sp.
AAAAATCCTTCTTCTACTGCTGTTTGTTCCATAGATGACATTAAGTCATAGTTTACACCTTGACATTCTATTACCATTAGATATCTATTTCCATTTTTTTGTGCAATCATATTATCTTCTATTTTGTCAAATTCCATAAATTTCGATATTGACTGCTTATTATATCCTTTTGTTGCTGTATTTGAAGTAACTCCTGTTCCATCTGGTGTAGTCATTTGTTTTTCGTCTTTTTTCTTTTTGTTATCTTGCATTTTGACATATATAAAAGCCATTACTAGTGCAAATAGTATAAATATCATAAATATTAATAAATATGTCAATATTTGTGTTATTTGATTATCTGTCATCTTTTGTTCCTCCTTCAGTATATACATATATTTTTTTCTTTGCTTTAAATTTAAATTTTAACCATCTTAGTATTACATCATCTATATTTTCTCCTGATGTTTTTCTTGTTATTTCAAATGCCGTTGTATTTGGAACTTTTAGTGTTCCTATTGCATAGCCAATTAATGCAAGTGCTATTAATATTATTAAGCCTATATTTCCCAATCCCACCATTCCAAATATCCACCAAAAAAATCCTCCTACTGCTGCTCCTATTCCTGTTGTTATTAATGCTTTTGTTGAAAATATAAACAGTATTCTTCCTTCTCCTTTAACATTTCTAGGTATCTGATATGCCATTTGTATGTATTGCTCCTTTCTCTTATGTTCAGATTTTTCATATAGTTATCCCATTATCGCTTGTATTATATTATAGCAGAATATTGTAAATTTTCATAGAGTTTTAGCAAAAAAAAATGATTTTGTAAACTTTTTGTCATATTTTTGTAATATACAGTTAAAAAAGTTAAAAAAAAACTGGAGTGAACCTCCAGTTTTTGCATAGTGCCTCTTATTTAATAGTAGTTGCAATATCAACAACATATTTTGCAATGTTTACTGCTGCAAATAGAATTATTGCACCTACTAGGTATGGTATCATTGTTTTTTTGTATTCTGCTTTTTCTTCTGCGCTTCCCATCATGTATTTGATACCTATTACCATTAATACTCCAACTGCAACAACTGTTCCTACTACTTGGATAATTCCTAAAATATTATTTCCAATATTAGTAACACTTCCTGATGAGCTTGTATTAACTGCAATGTTTACATTTCCAATCATTGTACCAGTTGCTAAAACTGTTGTAGAAGCCATTAATATTGTTAAAACTACCATAAGTGTAGGTAACATTTTTATTAATTTTTTCATAGAATTTCCTCCTTCAATTTTTATTTATATTTATATATTTATATTTATCTCAAATTTTATTTTGAGAAAACATTAAAAGCTAATTTATTTTTAATTCTTACTTTTTGGCATACGTATTGTATATCCACAGCTAATACATTCTTTTACTACTCCGCCCATCGAATTCTTTTCTCTCATAGTACCTTTTTTATTGCATTTTGGGCATCTACCTTCTTCTACTGGTTTAATTCCTGGGTCAACCTTTTCTTCTTCTAATGTCACCATATTAACTATTACCGCTGATATATTTACTCCTCCAAAGATTAATACAGCTCCTATAAAGTATGGAAGCATTGTTTTTTTGTATGATGCTTTTTCTTCTACGCTTCCCATCATGTATTTGATTCCAAGTATCATTAATACTCCAACTGCTAAAAAGCTTCCTATTACTTGAATTAATCCTAACACATTGTTTCCTAAATCTTCCATGTCGTTGGTGTCTTTAAATGTTTCTACTATTTTTGGACCTATTATTGAGGCACTAAACAAGAAGAAACATCCTATTATATATGGCATCATTGTTTTTTTGTATTGTGCTTTTTCTTCTATACTTCCTGTCATATATTTGATTCCTATTACCATCAAAACTCCAACAGCTAGAAGTGTGCCCATGTATTTTAGTAAATCTGATAATTTATCTACGAAATCAAGGTCAAGCGTTGTCTCATCTCCTATGTCTCCTGTTATTTCGTTTGGTTTTATAGCAAAGCTTTTAGGCATGAATACGATTATAAGTAGTAATATAATTATAAATATTGCATATGTTTTTTTCATACTTCATCCCTCATTTCTTTTTTAAATTCCAGTAGGTTCTCCGCAACTTGAGCATTTACCTCTTCTTTGTTCTCCTGGGCCTAGTTCATCTCCACAGTTTCTACAAATAGGATTTCCATTTTCATCTCTTTCATAACTACTAGATGAACTACTAGGAGTTCCACCTGCAGATTCTAGTTTATTTCCTACTGTTATTGCTATTTTCCAGAATCCAAATCCTCCAAATACTACTATACATCCAATAACAAATGGAACTAGCATTTCTTTTACTTTTGCTTGTCCTTCTGCTCCACCTAACATAAATTGTATTCCAAGTACTGTTGCAACTATTACTGCAATCACTACTCCTCCTGCAAGTAATATGTTATATAGGTATCCTGATAAACTTTGTAATTCTTCTGCCTTTATTGTGTCTCTTCCTGAACTTTGTCCTGCTGAGATAAAATCTTTTCCATCTTCTATTATTCCTGACCACGCATGTATTTTCGTATTTATACTTACTAATATCATGAGGATAATCAGTATGAAAATTACTTTTTTTACTATATTTTTCATAGCCTTACCTCCTATTTAACCATATTTTGTAATATTTTTCAATAGTTTTATTAAAAATATTTAGAGTTATATATTATTAATTAAATGCATTATATATTAAATCTGTTAAAGCTGCCCCTGTAAATATAAGTGCTGCTCCTATTATATATGGTATCATAGATTGTTTATATTCTGCCTTTTCTTCTACACTTCCTAATATATATTTTATACCTATTACTAATAATATAATTACAGCAATTGATTCTCCTATTGTTCTTACTAGCCAAACAATTACGTTTGCTATTTCTATAGCATCTTTATTATCTTTTCCTTCTTCACTTTGTATAAATTTATTGGGATCCTCTAATATACCAAGTCCTACTGCATTAGCGCTACATATAAAACACGATAACGTAAATATTATGCAGAATATTGATATTATTGTTATTAAGTGTTTTTTCATACATATCCCTCCTTGCCTTCGCACAATTACCTAAGTTTATTATACATTATTTATCAAAATTTTGCAATTTTTTTATAAAATTTTATAAAAAAAATTAGATATAAGTTAAATATTTCTCATTTAACTTATATCTATTAATAATTTTTTCTTAAGTTAAGCTCCTTTTTTTACATATCCTGCATACATTTCTTCTATTTCATGAATACCTGCCGTGTTTAATACTTTGTCATGTTTATCTAATATTGCATTTAAATCTTGATTAAATTCTGTTACTTCATAACAATTAATTATTCTAATTTCTTTTCTTCTTAAATTTTTTTCTGATTTTTTTAACCATTTGTCTATGTTTTTTCCTATGCAGTCTATTCTTTCTCTTTTTCCTTCTACTATTATTGTTATTTTATCCCCTTGTTTTGTTATTTTTTCTAAATATTTTTTTATTTCTCCATATTTTATTATTTTTTTATTCTCCCAGCCAACTTTTACTATTTCTTCTTTTATTCTATCGCTTATTTTTATCCTTGTTAAAATTTCTTTCATATTATATAGTATATTATTTTCAAGTATTGTGTTTAGGTGTTCATTTCTTTCTACGGCTTCTTCTATATATGGTAATAGCATTGCTGTTAAATGCCAATCGCTTACATAAAAACTGCAAATTCTAAGAATATTATCTTTCATTTGTTTAACCACCTTTTACTTTTGTTTACTTTCCAGATTTTACCATTTATTTTGTCATAAGTCAATATTTTTTTATAAATAATCGTGTTACTTTATTCGACACTTCCGTAAGTAATTTTGACGTTTTAATTTATTTTTTCCTATTTAATAATTTTTTGTTTTAAATGTATATTTTTTCTTCTTTTGTTAATACTTTTAGTAAATATTGATTTTTAGCGGAGGTTACTTATGAAAAATTTAAAACGTTTTTTTATACTGTTTTTGCTTTTTATTTGCTATACTTTTATATGCGCTGTTTCTTACGCAAATTCAGTTTCTAAAGATTTATCTGATAGTGTATTTAGACTTCATATTCTTGCAAATTCTGATAGTGAAGAAGATCAAAATTTAAAACTTTTAGTACGTGATAATGTTTTATCTTATATGAAGGAAATTTCTTCTAATGTGTCTTCTAAAGAAGAAGTTGAAAATTTGATGGATGAAAATTTAGATAATTTTTACAGCATAGCAAGGCAAACTATTTTAGATAATGGCTATAATTATGATGTTAAATTAGAGCTTGGTAATTTTGATTTTCCTACAAAAGTTTATGGTGATATTGCTCTTCCAGCTGGGTCTTATGATGCGCTTAGAATAGAAATTGGTGAAGCTAAAGGGGCTAATTGGTGGTGCGTGATGTTTCCTACTCTTTGTTTTGTAGATGTAAGTTCTGGAAGCCTTGATGATGATTCTAAAGATGTTTTAGAAAGTAGTTTAAATGATGAAGAGTTTGAACTTATTTCTGAAGATAATTATAGTTTTAGCTTAAAATTTAAGATTGTTGAGTTTTTTGAAGGCATTAAATTATCTCTTGCAAGTAGATAATTTAAAATACACTTAAGCAATGTTCAGTCTTTATCTTTCATTGCTTGAGTGTATTTTTGTTTACATTACCATTATAAAATTAATCTTGACTTTTAAATGGATTTTTTATCTGATACCTCTCCATACATTTTTGCTTTTGTGTCTTGTTGTAGTTCATATCCATATTCAAATATATATGATATTCCAAATAAGAATAATATCTGTACTACATCAAATAGTTCAAAATCTACACCTAAATCAGCCCTTAGTAATTTTTCAAATATTATTCCCCCGCAGCTTGGTAAAATTAGAGCTATAATCATAAGTTTCGCCATTTCCTTAATGTATTTAACGTTTTCTAATGTAAATGGTGTATCGCCTTCGTTTATATTTATAAATAATTTTTCTAATCTGCTTAATGTCATTCTATATAGCACTAAACAAATTATTAGACACACAAATCCTAATTCTAAAAATGCTATTATTTGGCCTTTTGGATTGTTTTCTAGAATGGTTTTCATTTGTAAAATTGTATCTTGATTTTTTTCATCTGCAATTAAAGTTCCATTAGCTTTTAATTGTAATGTTATTTCATCATTTGCTTTTTCTTCTGTTATTGTTATTTTGTCATCAATTCTTGCTCCTTTAAATATAATCGTGTTATCTTGTAGTTCTATATTGCTTATAAATATAGGTGTAACTATTATCAAAAATGCTATTATTGGAATTGCTACTGTTATAATAATTTTTCCGATTCTTGCAAGGATATATATTGCTTTACTTATTCCTTTAATCTTTTTTTGTTTTTCTTCTTTAAATTTAACTACACTCATTTTTATATCTTCGTCTAATGAATCTATATCTGCCATATTTTCGTGTACCAAATCATTTATTTTGCAATGGAAAATGCTGCATAATTTCATTATTTTTTCCATCTCTGGATAACTTTCTCCATTTTCCCATTTCGATACACTTTGCCTTGTTACCTCCATTTTTTCGGCTAATTTTTCTTGGCTCATTGCCGCTGCTTTTCTTAAATTATATAAGTTTTCTCCAAATTTCATTAAACTACTCCTCCTTTATTTTAATTGTAGTGTAGTTTATTTAAAAAATCTATCAACTTTCAGTTGCAATTTATGAAAAATTGTTTTTTCTTTCATTAATATTTTACTTGCTTCATATCCATATTCTTTTGCTTCTTTTTTATAAGTTAAAAAAGAATGGTCTATATCAAATCCCAAAATGCTTTTAATTTCTTCATAAGTTAATTTATAGTTTTCTTTATTATTTTCTTTTAAGTACTTTCATAATGGCTCATACTTACTCATAATTAATTACCTTTCAAAATTAAAGTTTTATTTTTCTTTTCTATAAATGCTTTTGCAAGATTTACAAGTAATTTTCATTTCATAACTGGCTACCTTTTTATCTAATATTGTAATTAAAGGTTCATTATCTTTTGGGCAGCAAAATCTATTTTTTATAGTAATTAATTCATCATTACAATTTTTACCTATTTTACTATCTTCAAAATCTAATATTGCACTACCTTGGCTTCCACAATTGCATTTATATTTTAATTCTAATCTATCATAAGTGGAATAACATAAATATCCTATATTTTCATTACATTTATCACAATACATCCATCCACCATAATTAGTCGCTAATCTTGTATTTACTAGTTCTTTATTTTTTAATACTCTTGCCATAGTTTTATCTCCTTTTAAAATTATAATTTTGGTTCTACTTACTTAACATTTTTATTGCTGACTGGACATCTTTGATTATAAGTTCATTACTATTCACAACTACTATATTATTTATAACTTTTGTTTCCATTTTTTATTCCTCCCATCATTTTAATAAATTGTAAGTTATCTATTTCGCAATAAATCTATAAATTGCATAAACAACCCATATAAGCCAAGAATAAGCCCAACTC
>CANSWM010000075.1 GCA_947650745.1 uncultured Clostridium sp.
TTGTACCAATGTTAACGTGTGGCTTTGTTCTTTCAAATTTTGCTTTTGCCATTTTAAAATCCTCCTTAATAATTAAGTTAGCCGTTTGAGCAAAGCGAATTACGGATAACTTATGCAGAATGTGTTAACATTTTGCATACCTTAATTTCGCTCTTCTAACGTTGCTACTTGTTTATATTTTAAATTTAATGACTAATTTCATTACTACCCGCATTTTATAACATTTTTTAGAAAAATGCAAGTGTTTATTTATATTTTTATTTAGTTATGATAAGCTTTTATAAGACTATTCCTCTTTTTTAACTCTTGATGCAACTATTGTTTCAAGCACTGATTTTGGAACTTCTTCATAGTGACTTGGTTCCATTGCATATGTTCCTCTTCCTTGTGTCTTAGAACGAAGGTCTGTTGCATAACCAAACATTTCTGAAAGTGGAATAAATCCTCTAATTATTTGGCTACCATTTCTTGCTTCCATTCCTTCCATTCTTCCACGTCTTGCATTGACATCTCCAATAACATCTCCCATATATTCTTCTGGTACTGTTATTTCAACTTTCATTATAGGCTCTAGTATTACAGATTTACCTTTTCTTGCACCTTCTTTAAATGCCATTGAACCTGCTATTTTGAATGCCATTTCTGAAGAGTCAACATCATGGTAAGAACCATCTACTAATGTTGCTTTAAAGTCTATAACTGGATATCCCGCAATAACTCCTGATTCAGCAGCTTCTCTTATTCCTTCTTCAACTGGTTTAATATATTCTTTTGGAACTACACCGACCTACAATTTTGCTTTCAAACTGAATTCCTGTTCCTGGTTCTAATGGTTCCATTTCTAGCCATACGTGACCATATTGTCCACGTCCACCTGATTGACGAATGAATTTCCCTTCAACTCTTACTGCTTCTCTTATTGTTTCTTTATATGCAACTTGTGGTTTACCAACGTTACATTCTACTTTAAATTCTCTTTTTAATCTGTCTACAATAATATCTAGGTGTAATTCACCCATACCAGCAATAATTGTTTGACCTGTTTCATGGTCTGTATGCGTTTTGAATGTTGGGTCTTCTTCTGCAAGTTTTGCAAGAGCTATACCCATCTTTTCTTGTGCTACTTTGTCTTTAGGCTCTATAGCAATATCAATAACTGGCTCTGGGAATTCCATTTCTTCTAGTATTACTGGATGATTTGAATCACATAGAGTATCTCCAGTACCAACTTCTTTTAATCCTACTGCTGCTGCGATATCTCCTGAATATACTTTTTCGATATCTTCTCTATGGTTTGAGTGCATTTGAAGAAGTCTTCCTATTCTTTCTTTTTTATCTTTATTTGCATTTAATACCGTTGTTCCAGATTCAAGAGTTCCTGAATAAACTCTTATGAAGCATAATTTTCCTACGAATGGGTCTGTTGCAATTTTAAATGCTAAAGCTGCAAATGGTTCTGAATCAGATGCTTTTCTTTCTGTTTCTTCTCCATCTAATGTTTTTCCTTTTATAGCTGGAATATCTAATGGTGATGGCATATATGCTACTACTGCATTTAAAAGTTCTTGAACACCTTTATTTTTGTATGAAGAGCCGCAACAAACTGGAACCATCTTACAAGCAAGTGTTCCTAAACGAATACCTTTGTTTATCTCTTCCTCTGTAAGTTCTTCTCCATCTAAGTACTTCATCATTAATTCATCGTCTTGCTCTGCTACTGCTTCAACTAATTTTGCTCTATATTCTTCTGCTTTTGCTTTTAAATCCTCAGGAACATCTGTAACTTCAATTTCTTTTCCTAAGTCATCTTTATGAATAAAAGCTTTCATTTTTATTAGGTCAACAATTCCTTGGAAGTTTTCTTCTGATCCAACTGGTAATTGAATTGGAACAGGATTTGCACCTAATCTTGATGATATTTGTTCTACACAAGCATAGAAATCTGCACCAGTAGTATCCATTTTATTTACATATGATATTGTTGGTACATGATATTTTTCAGCTTGTCTCCAAACTGTCTCTGACTGTGGTTGAACTCCACCCTTAGCTGCAAGAACTAATACAGAACCATCAAGTACTCTTAATGATCTTTCAACTTCTACTGTAAAGTCAACGTGTCCTGGAGTATCAATTATATTAATTCTGTGGTCTTGCCAAAAACATGTTGTTGCAGCAGATGTAATTGTTATACCTCTTTCTTGCTCTTGAACCATCCAGTCCATAGTTGCTGCACCTTCATGAACTTCACCTATCTTGTGAGTCTTTCCTGTATAGAAAAGAATTCTTTCAGTAGTTGTTGTTTTTCCTGCATCTATGTGTGCCATTATTCCTATATTTCTTGTTTTTTCTAGTGAATATTTTCTATCTGACACTTTCTTTTTTCCTCCCTCGTAAAATATTTTCTATCTAAACTTAATTCAACTAACTGTTATGAACATAATAAATACAGTTAGCTACTATGGATGTCTTTATCCATACTTTAATTTTACCATTTATAATGTGCGAAAGCTTTGTTAGCTTCTGCCATTCTATGTGTATCTTCTTTCTTTTTGAAAGCTCCACCATTTCCATTAACTGCATCAATAATTTCTCCAGCTAACTTTTCAGCCATAGTTTTTTCATGTCTTTTTCTAGAATAAGTAACTAACCATCTTAAACCTAAAGTTTGTCTTCTTTCAGGTCTAATTTCTAGTGGTACTTGGTATGTTGCACCACCAACACGTCTAGCTTTTACTTCAAGAACTGGCATAATGTTATCTAAAGCTGTTTCAAAAACTTCTAGTGGTTCTTTTTGCTCTTTTTCTTTTATAATGTCAAATGCATTATAAACTATTTTTTGAGCAACAGATTTTTTACCATCTAGCATTATATTGTTAATTAATTTTGTAACAACTTTGCTATTATATATTGGATCTGGTAATACATCTCTTTTTGCAATAAATCCTTTTCTTGGCACTGTTCTTCACTCCTTTTTTATAAAAGTTTGGTATTTATTAAAAATACCTAAAGTTACTCGGGGAAAACTTTTCTCCCGTAAGTGCATATAATTTATCCTAAATTTAAGTACCTTAAACAAAAGTAATTATAAGCACCATTAAAATTCTACTTCTTTGGACGTTTTGCGCCGTATTTCGAACGAGCTTGCATTCTGTCCTTAACTCCAGCTGTGTCTAAAGTACCTCTTATAATATGGTATCTAACACCTGGTAAGTCTTTTACTCTTCCGCCTCTTATTAGAACAACACTATGCTCTTGTAAGTTATGACCTTCTCCTGGTATATATGAAGTAACTTCATATCCATTAGAAAGACGTACTCTTGCAACCTTTCTTAAAGCTGAGTTTGGCTTTTTAGGAGTAACTGTTTTAACTACTGTACAAACACCTCTTTTTTGAGGAGATCTACTATCTGTTACTCTATTTTTCTTAGAGTTAAAGCCATGTTGTAAAGCTGGTGCTGTTGATTTAGCGCTTGAAGATTTTCTTCCCTTTCTTACTAATTGATTAATAGTTGGCACTTAAATTTCACCTCCATTTTACTTTAGATTAACTAGCTCTAAATTATAGATTTAAGTAACTAGTAAAATCTCTATTTGGTATAAATTGTCAGTTTCCGTAAAGGAAAACCAACGTTAATTATTTTACCATTTTTTTCACTTAAAGTCAATGTTTTAGCCAAAAAATTTGTATAAATAATTAGTTTAAGAGTAAGTAAGCTATAATATGAAAAAAGACACTTCTATTCTCCTATTATAGCTTACTTACCCTTCTTTTAATTATCTACTTTTTATTTAAAACTATTAACAATTCTTTTTATTATCTCAGTTAACCAATTTTCGTTTAATTTTGACCCTTTTACTTCTTCTGAGCTTGCTTCAACATGGTCTGTCTTTGGTAAAGATACATAAACAATTTGTTCTGAACTAAGTTTTTGCATACCCAATTTTTCTTTAGCCTCTTCCTCTATTTTTGTTAAATTAAGGCTGCTTTCAATATTAGCTTCTATTTGTGTTGCTTCTTTTTCAAGTAAGGCTAATTTTGCTTTTTCTGTTTTAAGATTTGCATAAGTATCATCTATTAAAGAATATCTATAACTAATTATAAAAAGGCCGATAAAGCATATGGCTATATATGCAATTATTTTTCTATACATAGCTTTAGTAGCTATTGCTTTTTCTCTTCTTGTTGTTCTTCTTGCTGTGCTTTTTTTAGGGTATTCTTTTCTTATAGGCTCATATTCTGGTTTTAATTTTCTAGGACTCGTTTCATACTGATAATATCTATTATATGCCATATGCTCACCTCCTTTTTTCTTTTGATTTATAACTTGTCTTAATTTTTAATAAATTATTTTCTTATTAATAATTTGCTTTAATTTTTTTCAAAAATTCTAAGTTTTGCACTTTTTGCTCTTAAATTTTCTTCTTGTTCCTCTTTACTTGGTATAATAGGTTTTCTTGTTATTATCTTTCCAATTGATACTGCTCCACATACACAATATGGCAAGTCTTTTGGACATGTGCATACTCCAGAAGCTGCTGTAAATGCGTTTTTTACTGCTCTGTCCTCTAATGAATGAAAAGTTATTATACACAGTCTTCCATGTTGTTTTAATGCATTAATTGATGACATCACTGTATTATATAATGGTTCAATTTCATTATTTACTTCAATTCTTATTGCTTGAAAAGTTTTTTTTGCTGGATGCCCATTAATTTGGAACTTAGCAGGTATAGATTTTTTTATAATTTCTACCAATTCACCTGTCTTTTCTATTTTCTTATTTTTTCTTTCAATACATATATTTCTTGCTATTTTTTTTGCGAAATTTTCTTCTCCATATTTATGAATAATTTCATATAGCTTTTCTTCTGGATAATCGTTTACAACATCTTTTGCTGTAAAGTTTGATGTTTTATCCATTCTCATATCCAAATCAGCTTCGTTTATCATATAGCTAAATCCACGTTCTCTTTTATCTATTTGATATGAAGAAACTCCAAGATCTAATAGTATTCCATCAACTTTATCTATTTTTAAATCATTAAGAATCTCTTGTATGTTATCATGATTTCCATGTATATATTTTATATTCTTATAACATGATAACTTTTCTTTAGCTGCATCTAACGCTTCTAAGTCTTTGTCTATTCCAATTAATAACCCAGAATCATTTAAGCTCTTTGCAATTTCAAAACTGTGGCCGTGCCCCACCGAAGTGTGCCATCAACATATGTCCCGCCTTGTTTTATATCTAATCCGCCAATACATTCTGATAGTAATACTGGTTTGTGTTTGAATTCCAATTTTTTCTCCTTAAATATATCTTTTTGTAAAAACATTACAGTTGGCAAAATCAAGGCTACCAACTGTAATGTGGATTTTAAATATATCTTTTGTATTTAATTTTAGGTTATCTTTTGAATTATTTTTCTTTGGTTTACAAATTTCTTTTGTTATTTCAATACTCTTTTGTTTTAATACAAATTCTTTTGTTATTCTATTTCTTTTGTATTTTAAAAATTTTATCTTTTGTTTTTTAATATTTTATCTTTTGTGTAATTTCATCTTTTGTTTTACGCTATCTTTTGTAGATTTATATAAACTTTTGCAAGTTATATACCTAAATATATATCCATATTTTCTGCAATCTCATCAGCTGAAATGTTTTCTTCATCTTTTTTCCAAGTTTCTTTATCCCAGATTTCTATTCTTGTACCAACTCCAAGTATCACTATTTCTTTATCAAGCTTTGAATATTCTCTTAAGTTACTTGGTATCAAAAATCTTCCTTGTTTATCTATTTCACATTCAATTGCCCCTGATAAGAAAAATCTGACGAAGTCTCTTGCATTTTTGTTTGTAAGTGGAAGTGTTTTTAATTTTTCTTCAAAGTTTGTCCATTCGGTCCCAGAATAAGCAAAAAGGCATCCATCTAATCCCTTAGTTAGTATAAATTTCTCACCTAAGTCTTCTCTGAGTTTTGCTGGCATTATAACTCTGCCTTTAACATCAACAGAATGCTCATATTCACCTATAAACACCTTTGTGGCACCTCCTATCATTTTTGTGACACTTTCTACCACTTCTCTCCACTTCGTAATCATTTTAATATAACTTTTGGGAAAATGCAATACTTTTTTGAAAATTTTGTGAATTTTTTTGCAAAAAAAATAGAGATAGAAATTCTACCTCTTTATATTTATATATTTTTTACATACAATAAAAAAAATTGGCGACGACCTATCTTTCCAACAGAGAAATCTGTAAGTATTTTCGGCACATAAGGCTTGACTTCTGTGTTCGGCATGGGAACAGGTATTACCCTTATGTAATAGTCACCAAAAGTATATAGTATACTAGATATTAGATAGTTAGATGCTAGTTATTAGAAACTTATATAGTCTAGTTACTAACT
Source organism: uncultured Clostridium sp. (assembly GCA_947650745.1). Taxonomy (GTDB): domain Bacteria; phylum Bacillota; class Clostridia; order TANB77; family CAG-508; genus JAAWPK01. The sequence goes on from CANSWM010000075.1 coordinate 6,417, forward strand.
GCTAATGTCTAACTTCTATAAAAGTACACTGAAAATCGCATAGAAAATGATATGAACCTAAATCGAAATAACCATA
>CANSWM010000076.1 GCA_947650745.1 uncultured Clostridium sp.
CTTCTAAAATAGTTAATAAAATTAAAGATGATTTTGATACTTTAATAATAGATCCACCTAGAAGCGGGTTAGATAAAAATACTATTTCGTTTATCAAAGATAATTTGCCTAAAAAAATTATTTATGTTTCTTGTGATGCGAATACTTTAATGCGTGATTTAAAATTATTAGAAAATAATTATGAAATTACTAATTATAAAGTTTTAGATATGTTTAGTTATAGCTATCATTTAGAAAGCTTTGTTGTCTTAAAAAAATATAAATAGCGAATTTTTGTTTTACAAATAGAAAAAGTAAGTGACCTAAAAGGACATAAAAAATGACACATAGAAATACCTATGATACAATGTAAGTGAACTAAACGAACATTGGAGGTAAAAATATGTGTCATTTAGATTATACCAAAAAAAAGAAAAAATATAAACATTTAACATATGTAGAAAGAACAATGATAGAAAGATGGTATAATAAAGATAAAAAAAGCGTAAAAGAAATAGGAAAATTATTAAATAAAAGTGAAAGAACAATAAGAAGAGAATTAAATAGAGGAAAAGTAATAACAAAAGATTCATTATGGAGAGATGTGGAAGGATACAGTGCACAAATAGCACAAGAAGCATACAAAGAAAATTTAAAAGCAAAAGGAAGAGAATTGAAAATAGGAAGTAACATAAAAGTAATAAAAAGAATAGAAAAAATGATAAAAGAAGAAAAAAAGTCTCCAGAAGTAATAGAATATGAGTTAAAAGAAGAAGGAATATTAGAAATAACAGGAAGAACTATAAGAAATTATATATATGACGGAAATGTTTTTGAAATAGAAAAAGATGATATGATATATAATAAACACAAAAAGAGCAAAAACAAAGACAAAAGAATAGCAAAACATACTCCTCCAGAAAGAAGTATAGATAATAGACCAAAAGAGGCAAATGAAAGAAGCGAGTATGGTCATTGGGAAGGAGACCTAGTAATAGGTAAAAGAAAAAAGGGAGTGTGTTATTAACATTAACAGAAAGAAAAACGCGAGAAGAAATAATAATAAAAATAAAAGGGAAAAAAGAAGAATACGTAATAAAAGCTATAAATGGATTAGAAAGAAAATATGGGAAAAGATTTTATAATAAATTTAAAAGTATTACATTTGATAATGGAGTGGAATTTAATGATTATGAAGGTATGGAAAAATCATGCTTAAGAAAAACAAAAAGAACAAAGATATATTATGCTCATCCATATTGTTCAGGAGAAAGAGGAAGTAATGAAAATAATAATAGAATGATAAGGAGATGGATACCAAAAGGAACAATAATAGACGAAATAAGCAAAGAATATATACAAAAAATTGAGGATTGGATTAATAATTATCCAAGAGCTATGTTTGACTATAAAAGTACAAATATGATATTATTAGAAATATAAAAAGCTTACATTTAGGTATTAAAATGCGCGGACACTTAATATTTCCATTTAGGGCGAATTTTTGTTTGTTGCAAAATTTGACAAAAGTCTTATTTTGTGATATTATTGTAATAGAAAAAAGGGAATTTAGGGGGGATACTATGCAACTTCAAGTGCCTAATTTGGCCGCTAATGATGAGTTTTCAAAGTTAAGTGCTATAGATTTGTTACTTTTATCGCAAGAATTGGATAGTATATTTTTAGAATATCGTGAAAGCTTAAATTTAGAAAGAAAAGTCCGTTTTGGTATAGAACTTGAATATGAAGGTGTTGAAAGAAAGGATTTTACAGACTTTCTTATGAGACAAAAATTAAATTGGAAATCAGCGGAAGATGAGTCTTTAATTTCAGGTGGCGAAGCTGTGTCTCCACAATTATTTGACCAAAGAAAAACTTGGGAGAATCTGCAAGCTATATGTGAATATCTAAAGTCAAAGAAAGCAGATACAAGACATAATGCTGGTTTGCATATTCATGTTGGGGCTCATATATTAGGGGAAAATGTAGATGCTTGGCGTAGATTTGCTAAAATATATACAATTTATGAACGTGTTTTAATTCGTTTTGGTTTTGGTGATAAAATTAATGCTAGATCTACATTGTTTAGTTATGCTAAACCTGTTGGCTTGCAATTTTTAGCAAGTGTTAGTGATTTAGATAAACGTAGAAGTTTAGCTACAAATAGAAGATTTTTTAAGCAAATATATGATGTTAAGAAAAATGCTATTAATTTACGTTGTTTAGATTTTTTATCTGCAATAGTAAATATGAATACATTAGAGTTTCGAAATTTTAATTCAACTACTGAAGAAACTATAATTCAAAATGATGTAAATGCTGTATGTCATTTATTGCTCGCTGCAGCTAGTAAAAACTTGGACGAAGATTTCTTAGATTATAAACTTAAACAATTAAAAAATTATTTTTCTAGTGAGAGAGCTTATTTAGAACAATGTAGTCAAATTTTACTTCGTGAAATGGCTGAATTAGTAGATATTCTTTTTGATAATAATCAAGATAAGATTTATTTTATGAGACAATATATTAAAGGATTTGAAAGCTGTGCTGATTCAGAAGTTAAGATGGCTAAAGAATTGGTGAAAAAATGAAAATAATATATTATATAGCATATGGAAGTAATTTAAATTTAGATAATTTTTTAAAAAGATGTCCTTCTGCTAAAATTTTAGGAAAAACTTTTTTACAAGATATGGCATTAGTTTTTAAAGGAGATGGGGAAGAACTTGGTTATTTGACTTTAGAAAATAGTATTGGGAGTACTATACCAGTTGGAATTTTTGAAATTTCATATTTCGATTCTTTAAGACTTGATAAATTTGAAGGTTATCCTACATTATATTCTAAAAAATGGATATCATTAGATTTGAATGGTCGTACTATAAATGCTTTAACTTATATTATGAATTCAAATTTTAATTATCACTTACCTTCTTTAGATTATTTTAAATTTTGTCTTATAGGTTATGATTATTTTGGCTTTGATAGACAGTTTTTAATTGATGCTGTTAAAAGAACTATAAATTATGCATCACATAATGATGATAAAAAACCTAGAAATTGATAAATAATGTAATTTTTGTTTAATTTGTACTTATTTATTATACTTTAGTTTTTTTGTTGTTACAGTTCAGATAGAAAATAGTTATTTGTTTTTTTTCTAACTCTTTTCTATCTGAACTGTAACATTTTGTTGGTTAAATTTGTGTAAATGTGGTAGAATAAAATTAAGTAATATGCTATACTGATATTGTAGAGGAGGATGTATATGTCACAAGAAATAACATTTGAATTAGCGCAACGACAAATGAATTTTTTAGAGAAACATCTAAATGAAGAAGCTCGTTGTGTTTATTGGAATTCAGGAAATCCTGTAGAGGTTTCTGGAACATTGACTAAAATAGTTCCTTTTGATAGAATTGTTATTGGAAATAGGATATTATCATTTGTAGATCATGAAGGTGCAATAGAGGAAATTTATGTTAATGGTAATTTAGTATATTGTTGCCCCTCAGCTCGAGGATATAAAGGGTGCTTTGCTCATGACCATTTTGCAATTGTTGCTGCGCAACAAGAACTTTTAGGAAAAAGCGTAAAATTAGATGCTCTTAATACAACTTATGAAAATGCTTCTGCTGATTTAATAGCCAATTCTGGTGCTATGAAAGGTGGACGAGGATTTCATAGAGATGAAAAAAAAGAAGATAATGTAATCAATACAGAAAATCAAGTTACTGCAACTGGAGAAATTTCTGAAGATATTGGTAGGGCTAGATAATCTAGTCTTTTTTAATTTGTCAAAAAAAACGATACATTGATGTATCGCTCTTTTGACTTTAGTTAGATTTATTTTTCAATTGTTCTAGCTTCTCTTGTTGATATTCTTACCTTAGTTCCATTAATAGTCTTTTTTTGAATATTAGGTTTTTGTTTTGTTTTTGTTGCATTTAGTGCATGACTTCTTTTATTGCCTGATAAAGGTTTCTTTGTTGTAACTTTCTTAGCCATATTGCCACCTCCAAATTTGTTTTACTTATAAAACTTTACCATATTATATGGCAAAAGTCAATTTATTTATGTATAACTTTTAGAATATTCCTAATAAAATTAGAATATTTTTTTCTTTTGTATAAAATTTTTAATATTGCATATTATTTTTTAGGAGATGATTTTATGAATACGAAAATACCTTTTACAAAAGATATTACTTTTGAGAAAAAAGTATCAGAAATTACAAGTATTAGTTTAGAACATGAAATTAATGTTGAAAATGGTGTTTTGAAAGGAAATTTTATTGTTTCGGGAGATTATAAAAGTCATGAAGTAAGTGTTAATAAAGAACCTTTTAGTTATATGCTTCCTTTTGAAATTGAAATATCTCAAGATATTGATACAGAAACTATTGAATTTATGATTGATGATTTTACTTATGAAATAATTGATAATACAGATTTGAGAGTAAATATTGATTTTAATATCTTAGCTAGTAAAAAAGAAATAGTGGAGGAACCAGAATCTATTTTTGAGGATGCTAGTGAGTTATTTTCTGATAAAAATGAAGAACGTGAATCTATAGAGGCATTAAATGTAAATAATTTAGAAGATATTTTAAATGAAGAAGTGGTGGAGACTAATGATGTGGTTCTGCCTCAAGAAGTAGATGATAACTTAAGAAACCAGGTAGCAGTTCAATCAACAGTTAAGGAAGTAAGTGAAGATACTATAATTAATAGTATTAAAAATACAGATGATGAATATACAACATATCATATTCATATGGTTAGTGATGGAGAAACTGTGGAAACTATTTGTACTATGTATAATTCGAATTTGAATATACTTGGGGAATATAATGAACTAGGAGAATTAAATGCTGGGGATAAAGTAATTATTCCAGAAAAAAATGAATAATTCTATTGATGAGATAAAACAGGAATATAAACCTTATAGAGTTACTAAAAAGAAAAATGTTACAATATTAGATTCGACTAAAGGAACATTTGTTATAAAATCTAAAAGTAATGAAAAAGTTAAAGATGCTTATAATTATTTGATAAGTCGTAATTTTGATTATTTTCCTAAACTTGCTAGTGAAATGCGTAGTGATGTGAATGTTTTTGAATATGTTGAAGATATATCAATGCCTAAAGAACAAAAGGCTAGTGATATGATTGATATTGTAGCTCTTTTACATAATAAAACAACTTATTATAAGGAAATAACAGAAGATAAATATAAAGAAATATATGAGGGATTAGATAATAATATAAATTATACAAAAAATTATTATGATAATCTTTATTATAGATTAATAGAAATTACTATTCCTAGTCCTAGTCAGTATTTGGTACTTAGAAATATGTATAAATTATTTGCAGCCTTGGATTTTGCACATCAAGAATTAGAAGATTGGTATGAGTTAGTGAAAGCAGAAAAAAAACAACGAGTAGCTTTTATTCATAATAATTTAGAAACAGATCATTTTATTAGAAATTCAAGAGGTTACTTAATTAGTTGGGAAAAAGCTAAAGTAGATTCACCAATTTTAGATTTAATTAATTTCTATCAAAAAGAATATATGAATTTAGATTTTGAAACTTTATTTACAAAATATATGAAAAGTTATCCTTTAAATAAAGAAGAACAACAATTATTATTTATTGTTCTTAGTATACCGCCTATGATTAAACTAGATGGAAGGGAATATGCTCTTGTAAGTAATATAAGAAAAAAACTAGATTATATTTTTAAAACAGAAAATCTAGTTCAAAAATTAAGAATTACCAACGAGGATAAATAATTCTAAATAATAAAAAGAATAATAAACTTACTTCTAATAATAAAATAAATATATTAAATCTAAAGGGTAATATTAAAGTTATTATAACTTGATAAAATATTAAGATGGATAAAGTAAATATTGCAAGAACTGTAAATATTCCTCCACGTGGGTTTGGTCTTGGACACATAATTATCACCTAATTTATTATATGTGGAGATATTTAGATAGTTAAAAAATAAGCTTTGCAAAATTTGTCGGACGAAAAAACTTGACTATTACTCTCAGTAAATATAAAATTATAGAAGTAC
>CANSWM010000077.1 GCA_947650745.1 uncultured Clostridium sp.
TTAATCCTGCTCCTGATACTGCTTGATATGTTGAATATACTATTCTTTTTATTTTGTATTTATCATCTAGTACTTTAAGTGGAACTACTGCTTGTATTGTAGAACAGTTTGGATTTGCTATAATTCCATGATGATTTTTTATTTCTTTACTGTTTACCTCTGGAACTACAAGTGGAACATTTTTGTCCATTCTCCAAGCACTGCTATTATCTACTACTATACATCCTTTTTTAGCTGCAATTGGCGAGAATTTTTTAGAAGTTTCTCCTCCTGCTGAAAACACTGCAAAGTCAAATCCTTCATCAAATGAATCTTCTTTTAGTTCTCTTACAGTATACTCCTTCCCCATAAAAGTAATTTTTTTACCTGCTGATTTTGATGAAGAGAAAAATACATATTCTGAAATTGGAAGTTTTTTCTCTTCTAGCACTTTTCTTGCAACGTTTCCTACAACTCCTGTTGCTCCAACTAGTGCAAATTTGTATTTTTTATCTTGTTTAGTATCCATAATAATGTCTCTCCTATTTTTTGAAAAACAAATCATGTATACAGCGTATGCACGAATTTACATCTTCTTCATTTACTGTAACAGAAATTTGCATATTTGTTTTATCCAAGTTATTAAACTTTAGATTATTTTCATTTAAAATTTTTATAAGTTTATCTTTTGTATCGTTATCTATATCCATTCCAACAATTGATACTATGTTTTTATTTGATGTAACTCCTGTAATTTTAGGTAAGTTACAGCATTTATTGTAAAAGTTAGAAACCACAGTTCCTTCTACTTTTGACATACTTGACCTTACAATAAGTTTTATATCATTTTCTTTTGCAACTTTAACTGATTTATTGTGTAAGACACCTGCTCCTAGGTTAGAAAATTCTAACATTTCATCATATGATATATTTTCAAGTTTTATTGCATTATCTACTATTCTTGGGTCTGCTGTATATACCCCATCTACATCTGTGTATATTTCGCATGAGTCTGCTTTTAGTGCTGCTGCAAGATATACTGCTGTTGTGTCTGAGCCTCCTCTTCCAAGAGTCGTATAATTGTTATTTTCATCAATTCCTTGAAATCCTGTAACTATTACTATTTTATTTTCTGAAAGCTCTTTTTCTATCCTTTGTGTTTCTATTTTTGTAACTGTTGCATCTCCATAGTTGCTATTTGTAAGCATTCTTACCTGGAATGCATTTAAAGATACTGCAGGTATTCCTAATTTATCAAATGCCATTGCCATTAATGCTACTGTTATTTGCTCTCCTACAGTAAAGAGCATATCCATTTCTCTCTTTGGTACATTTTGACTTATTTCATTTGCAAGTGAAACAAGTTCATCTGTGTGTTTTCCCATTGCAGAAAGTACTACAACTATCTTATGTCCGTTTATTATAATCTTCAATACATCTATTTGCTACATTGAATATTTTTTCTTTATCTGCAACAGAAGTTCCTCCAAATTTTTTAACCATTAACATATTTTAGTTTACCTCTTTTTTTGTTTTAATACTATATTATATTAATAATTATAGTTATTTGTGTTTATTTAGTAGGTTATTTAATCTTTGGTTAAGAAGGTATTTATTTTTCTTTTCTAATCGATTATATATTAATGAGTTTTATTTTTCAATACTATTTTTAACAAAAAATAAAATGATTTTTCTAATTATTTCTGTCTTTTTTTGCAAAACGATTATCCTAATAAATTTTTAATTGTAAATCTTTTATTCATCTCTTTTCTTCTTTCTGGTCATTTTTTAATTAATTGTTTTTTACTTTTTTACATTTCTTGTCTTTTTGTGTTAATGTATTTACTTTTTTATTAATATAGTTTAAAATATTTATTCATAAATTATACTAAATATATACTTTATATTTTAATTATAAGAATGTTATTTTTATTCTAACATTTTTATGATATAGAGGGAGAGTATCAATAAGGAGGATTATTCAATGAAGAAATTACGTACTCGGTTTTTATCACTTATCATGTCATGTATCCTGCTCAGCTCTTCTGCAATCGTTGCAGTGGCAGCGGAGGATGTGAAAAATGACGATGCGGCTTATGCCGTCAGCAATGAAGCAAATGTGGCAGCACCCGCCAGCGTTAACTCTGAGACTAACTTGACTGGTCCTATATGGGGAACGGGTAACAGTGATTCTGGTACATTTTCATTGCCCCGTTCACAATATATAACTTTCTTGATTAAGGCTCCTACCGCTGGAAGTTTGTTGATTCTTAATGGAAATGGTAAGGTATTCCTTAGTATAGATTTTCAGGCTGATACATCAACTTATCGGCGCTATACCTTGCGAAATACAACGGGACAGTTTGCTTTGCTGTCCGCTGGTAATTACCAATGGGTGTTGACATTGCCAAACAATAATCAACTTTGGGTTGGTCAGATTGATGGTACTGATTTCACCTATGAATAAGATGAATTCAGACTTGATTTCTGAATAATTGCCGTTTTATTTATGAAACTAAATAACATTTGTTAGCAAAAACATTCTCCCTCTAAAAAGCGGAAATGGGTATTCCCATTCCCGTTTTTCTTTATATATTTTCATTTTTGATGTCATCTATTAGATTTCTATTTTTTATTTTTCTTTTGGCATTTGTTATTGCTATAAATATTACTATATATGTAATAAGTGCACATATTCCAATATTTAGCCATGGAATGCTAAAGTAATATAGTTTTGTATCTATCATAAATAAGTACATCACATATAATATTGCTATGCTTATTAAGTTCCCATAAATAATACTATCTAATCCATAAAATATTCCTTCTAAGAACATCATTTTACCCATTTTTTTATTGCTCATTCCGCATAGACTTTAGTACAGCAAAGTCTTTTTTTCTAAGTAATATACTTGAATATATTGTATTAAATATGTTTACAACTGTTACTAGAGAGATAAAGCCCACAAATGAGTATGCTATTATTTTTGTTATTGTTTGTTGGTTTTCTTCTGATACACGGTGTTCAAAAGCATTGTATCCAGAAATCCCAGTTGCTCCATTTTTTTCATTAAAATTCTTTATTAAAGTATCCATTTCAAAAGGGTCATCTGTGTCTATATAAATAGATGTCATTACTAAATTTTTCTTACTAAATTCTTCCATAGTTCTCTCATTTACAATTTGATATATACATCTGTCTACTGATTCTACTGATATTTGAGATATGTAAGGCTCAAAATTATCTAAAATTTCGACAATTTTAAAAGTATCTTTTTTTCCTAACATAGTTGAAGTAGTGTAGGTATCTCCTACTTTAAAATTTGTAATTCTTATATTTTTTCCATATTTTGTATCTTCTGAAATTCTATCTACTAAAATAACTTCTCCATCTTTAAGTTCAGAAATTCCTGCTCTTGAAAGCAAATCCTTATATGCATCATCATATATAGCAAAAGTTCTCACACCTACAAAAATGCTTTCATCTTCTTGATACTCATTATCTTCTACTTGCTGATTTAATTTACTAAATTCTTCAGTTACAATTCCTTCTCTTAAATATACACCTCTCGTACCAGACATTTGCTCCATTATAAAGTAGTCATTTACTAATTCTGATTTATTTAGTAAATCTAAAAGTGCATTCTTATTTTCTTGATAATTAACTGCTTCCATTCTTGGCATAGATATTATATAATCACTAGCATAATAACTATTGATTTTATTTCCATAAAAATTAGAAATAAACCCACTAATAGTTAAAAACAAAATTATGCTAATTGCAATTGATATAACTATTGTCTTATATCTTGTTTTATCTCTTCTGATATTCTTATATGCAATAACTCCTTCTTCCCCAAAAGTTTTCTCTATAAATTTAGGAGTTTTTACTTGTTTTGCTGTTATTTTAAATTTCTGCGTGTTTCTAATTGCATCAATTGGACTAAGTTTATTTAGTTTCTTCATAGGAAGAATGCTTGAAATAAATATAATTATATATACTATTACAGCAGAAATAAGAAGCATAAGTAATGAGATTTTAATATAAATTTCAATACTGCTATCAAATGTAAAAATAGAAAAAATATCATTTACAGTTTTACTTATCAATGCATTTAGTATATAAATTATAACTCTTGCAAATCCAAGTCCTAATAAAATGCCAATAGGAATTCCTATAATTCCCAATATTCTAGCTTCTTTTCTTATCATAACATTTTTTTGCTTTTTATTCATTCCGATAGAAGAAAGCATTCCAAATTCTTCTATGCGTTCAGAAAATGTAATTTTAAATGACGTATATATTACAACTATTGATGCAATTGCAACAATAAGTATTGCAGCAGCTCCGAATTGTATACAAAGTTTTTGCAAAATCACTACCACTTTCTAATACTCCTGCATAATTTAAAAGTGGAGTATTAAAGAAAAAGCAAGGTGTTTCATTATTTTCTCCTTGCAATAGTCCTAAGGTTTTTAGTATTTCTTCTTCTTCAGTAAGTTTTATTTCCTCTTTTTGATTAATTCCTACTTCAGTTGCAAGATTTCTTACTGTATCATATATTCCATGTAAATTATTTGTAATAACTGTTACATTTACCGTCATATCGTCATTTATAATTTTATCATCTAAATATGTGATAGCTCCTACTTCTATATAAAATGGTGTAGACAATACTTTTCTATCTGTTTCTAGTTTTTCTGCAAGTCCTACTACTGTATATTTTTTTGTTTCTTCATTAATATTAAAGCTTAAATTCTTTTCAAGATAATTTATAGGTTCTTCATCAGTTTCTAAAACTTGTAGCCCATCTACACTAATAATAATTTCATCAGAATTTTCTGGAAATCTTCCCTCTATAAGGTTTATATATGAGTTTTCAAATGCGCTTTGATTATATGCACTAAGATTAAAACATCTATATACATCAGTTATATTACTTAAATTTTCTCTTGTAGTACCTATTGACTCATAAATTGATACATCTTTTATATTATCATCTTGTGCAATTTTTATTGTATTTTTATACTTTATATTATCAAATTCTGCTTCCCAGTTTTTTTCGCTTCTAACAATACTTACCATGTATTCTTGATAACTATAAAAAAGTGTAAGCAAAGTAGTTACAAGCACAGTAACAATGGCTATTCCGTATAATTGTTACAGCACTTCTTTTCTTATTTTTCTTCAAATATTCTAACGTTAATCTGCTTGTTATTTTCATATTTATTAATTTAACCTTTCATCTTTAATAATTTTTCCATCGTTTAGCGTAATTACTCTATTTGCTTGTTTTGCTATTTCTTCATCATGTATTACAATTATTATTGTTTGATTATATTCTTTATTAGATTTTTTTAATAGCTCTATTATCTCTTTTGATTTTTGTCCGTCCAAATTTCCTGTTGATTCGTCTGCAGGAAGTACTGTTGGATTTTGAAGTAGGCTTCTACCTATTGCTACTCTTTGTTGTTGCCCTCCGTGATAGTTCATTTGGCAAGTTCTTTCTTTTATCTTGTAATCCAAGTTTTTATATAATTTCGTTTAATCTGTTTGTGTCTACATTTTGGTTATCTAATTTTATTGGAAAAGTTATATTTTCTTTTACATTAAGAACAGGTACTAAATTATAAAACGGTTTTTGTTTCTTCGCTTCCATATGTTTTGTTTAGATTTTTAATCTCTAAAATTGGCAATTTTCATTCCTCCTCATAATTAAAATTTAGTCATATCTACACTTATTATGCAATATAAAATTATCATATCATACTTTTGGCATAAAAAAGTTATAAGTAATAAAAAGGTAAATTCGACTAATTAACTCTTTTATAATATTTATTTTTTTCATTGTGATTTATCAAAATTTGTTTTATAATCATCCTTTCTAATCTTCTTTGCCTATATTATTATTTAATCTTTCTAAAGCCTTCAATCATTGTGTAAGACACCTGTTCCTAGGTTAGAAAATTCTAACATTTCATCATATGATATATTTTCAAGTTTTATT
>CANSWM010000078.1 GCA_947650745.1 uncultured Clostridium sp.
AAATATAACCTAAAAGCAAAGCTATATTTCACCTTTGCACGAACAATACAAAGCTTTAAAATAAACCTCATATTGCTCTTAGTTCAACTAATATTAATTTTATAATAGTATTGTAACCAATAAAAATAAAAATATTTAAGTCAAAATTTTACAAAAAGACTTGACAAAATATAAAAACATGCTAAAATAAAAATGACTTTGTCATTTAAAATTGTTAAATCGATTTTTTCAAGAATTCAAAAAAAATTTATTCAAAAATATTAAAATCTAAGATAAAATCATGAAAATCAAAAACTAAATAAAGGAGAGAAAATGCAAAAGGAACAAAATATATCTTTGCAAGAATGGTTGCCTTTTGAACAAATTTTAGATAAAGGATTTATTAAACTGAAATGCGATAACTATATTAAGATTATAAAAGTAATACCTATAAATTATAGTTTAAAATCCGAACTAGAAAAAGAAGGCATATTAAATTCTTATAAAACATTTTTAAAAACTTGCAACTTTGATATTCAAATTTTTATAAAAAGCAGCAAGGTTGATTTATCTAAACAAATTTTAAAAATAAAAGAAAGAGTACAAGAAGAGCATAATTTAAATCTATTAAAAATTTCAGAAAATTATATAAACTTCATAAAAGAATTAAACAACGAAAAAAAATCTTCATCTAAAAATTTTTATATAATTATAAAAAGTGATTCAAATCAAAAAGAAACTAAGAAGAATATAGCAATAGAAGAATTAAATGAAAACTATTTAAAAATAAAAGAATGTTTATCAAGATGTGGAAATATAGCAACAGATGAATTAGATAAGCAACAAATAAGGCAGATTTTATTTGAAATATTTAATGAAAAAAAGAATAACTAAAAGGAGGAATTAAAATAAAAAAAAGTAATGTAAAAAAAGAAGAAAATGAAGAACTAAAATTTAAAGAAGGAACATTTTCAGACAAAGATTATATAGCACCATCATATATAAATTTAAGTAATCCTAAATTTATTGAAGTAGATGAAACATATTACTCAACCCTAATTGCAGTAAATTATTATAGAGAACAAGAAGAACTAATACTTCAAATCCTAATAGATACTAATATAAATATGAATATATCAATATTTTATGAAAAACAAGATAGTTATAAAACAATAAGAGAATTGACGTATCACATAGGGAACGTTGCAGTAGAGCTAAAAGAAAGTAATCAAAATAGGCAAGATATAGATATTGCAGCTTTTAGTTATAACGATGCAAAATATATAAGGCGAGAAATGCAAGTAAATGGTGAAGAAATGTATTACATGTATATCTATATAACAGTATTTTCAAGTGATAAAAAAGAATTAGAATATCTAGTAAATAAAGTAGAAGGAATATCACAAAGTAAAGGGATACAAACAAGAAAAGCATATTTTAGACAAGAACAAGGATTTATAACAATGCTTCCATTAATGCAAAATAGAAATGAAATAAAGCGCATGGCAAAAAGAAATATATTAACAAGTGGCATAATATCTACATATCCATTCATTTCATCATCAATTTTTGATGAAAATGGTATATTTATAGGAACAAACATATATAACAGTTCATTAATTTTTGTCGATAGATATGATACAAAAAAATATAAAAACGCAAATATATGCATTTTTGGTACAAGCGGAGCGCGGAAAGTCATACTTCACAAAACTTTTAATATTAAGAAATAGGTTACTAGGTATAGAACAATATATTATAGACCCTGAAAGAGAATATTTAAACTTATGCAAAAACTTACAGGGAACATTACTGAAAATAGGCCCAACTTCAAATTCATTCATAAATATAATGGATATTAGGGAAGAAAGTATAGAAGATGCAAATCAAGGATATTTGATGACAAAATTACGGAAAACTTATAGGATTTTTCAATTTGATATTTGGAGAGATGAATGAAGAAGAAAAAGCAATAATAGAAAACAAAATAATAGAATGTTATAAAATAAAAAATATAACCTTTGATGATGAAACTCTTTATAAAGAGGAAATGGTAGATGGCAAATCTATAAAAAAATTTAAAGAAAGCAAAGACATGCCAATATTAGAAGACATGTATAATATCCTACGGGGATACGGAAAAGACAAAAGTTTTTAAAACAAAATTAATACCATTTGTAAAAGGGTCATTAAAGTTTTTTAATAATAAAACCAACATAGAAATAAAAAATAAACTTATAATAGCAGATATATATGAGTTAGGAGAAGAAAATACAAAATATCGGACTATACATCTTTGTTGAACTTTTTTGGGATTTGATAAAGGTAAATAGAGAAACAAAAAAATCTATATATTTGGATGAAATATGGAGACTAATAGGTGCAACTTCTAACAAATACGTAGCAAGCTTTATATATAAAATATTTAAAACAATTAGAAAATATGGAGGAAGTGCAGTTGCAATAACACAAGACATATCAGATTTGTTTAGTTTAGAAGGAGGAACATATGGAAAAAGCATATTAAATAACTCAAGTATAAAAACATTTTTTTCACTAGAAGAAGAAAACATAAAAATATTATGTGAATATTTAGGAATATCAGATAAAGAGAAAATAGAGATAAAAACATTAAAAAGAGGAGAGTGTTTAATGTTTGCAGGAGATAATCACATACTAACAAAAATAGAATCAAGTGAATTAGAAAAGGAGTTAATAAGTTAAAGTGAAAAAAATTATTACAGCCATAGGAAACGAAGAACTAAATAACAGATTAAAATTTATAAAAGAAATTGAAATTAAGACTAAAGATATACAATATCAAGAAGGTATATTGGAAGCATTAGATAAATATGAAGATATAGATGTTATAATTCTAAATGAAGAAATTATAGGAAATATGACATTAGAAGAACTAATTAGCAAAATAATTTTAATTAAAAACAATATAAAAATAGTTCTAGTAGCTGTAAAACCAATACAAGTAAAGTATCCTAATATTATTAAAACAGTAACTAGCAGCAAAGATTATGTGAACGAAATAGAAAGATATCTTACAAACAATATTTACATAAATCAAAAAAATGAAACTTCGGAAGATAATGAAAATACTAAGAAGAATTGTATTGATAAAATTATGAAAGCAAATGAAGCAATGGGGAATCACAAAATAACGTATAAAAGAGTTATAAAGAAAAAAGAGAAAAAAGCAATAGTTATTATAGGAAATGCTGGTGTGCGGCAAAACTACATTTATTTCTATATTATCTAAAGCATTAAAAGTAAGTAAAATACTTATTATAGACTTTGACCTAATAAATAATAATCTTCATTCTGTTTTTGCTGTAAAAGAAATTCCGACCAATTTTAAAAACAAAATAAAAGATAAAAGCTTTCTTGAAGAATTTAAGTTAAATGAGAAAAATATAAAAGAACTTGCTGTAAAGATAAATAGAAAAATAGATTTAATATCAAAAACAGAGATTATATTTGATAGCAGCTATAAATATAAAGAAACAAAAATGAAAGAAGTAATTGAAAACTTAAAAAAATATTATGACATAATATTAATAGATACAAGTTCAGACACAAAATATAAAGAATTAACAAAGATATTAATAAACATAAGTGATGAAGTAATTTGCTTAACTCTTGGAAACTTAATATATATAAGAAAAACTATGAACATATTAAAAGAAAACATGGATAAAAAAAGTAAGATAAAGCTTGTTTATAATAAAAAAACTAAATATACACTAAATTCAAATGTATTGAGGATAGTATTCAATAGATTTAAACTTATCGGAAAATTAAGTTATGACGTAAAGTATGAAAAGATAATTAATAAGAATGTAAATAGCATATTCATAAATAAAAAGATAAAAGAGGAATTAAAAAAAATTGCAAGCCAGTTGTAAATAATAAATATATGTAAACTAAAAAGGAGATAAATTTATGGAATTAGAAGAAGAAATAGACAATAACAATATAGAAAATGAAAATCAAATTAACAATGAAAAGGGTAAAGAAAATTTAAACGATACACAAATAAATATAGAAGAAAAACAAAATAGTTTTTTAGAAAGTACTTTAGGAAAAGTAATAAATACAGGAATAGATGTTGCATTAAGAGCAATACTTCCAAATGCAATTGAAGATGAAGTTATTGGCATAAAAAATGTAATAATTACAGATGGATTTAAAGAAGGAATAAATGCAGCAATAAGTGCAGCGAGCAACATAGGAAAAAGCGTAATAGGAATATTTACAGGAAAGTTTGAATCAGTTTCACAAGCATATTCTGCGGTTAAATCTCGGACGGAATTGTAGATAGTGCCTCTAAACTTGTAGATAGTGCAGTAAAAGCTGCAAAGGATAATAACCTTATAAATAATTCTACAGCTATGGTAATAAAAAAAAGTAAAAATGTAATAAAGGATTGCTTAGCAAGTCGAATTGAGCAAACTTTTATGAAACAGTTAGATGATGTTGAAAAAGTAGGAAAATATATAAACAATTGGAAAAGTTACTTAAACAAAAGGGATTTAGAAGGAATGAAAAGAGAATATAATAAAATAAACAAAAAATTAGATAGCTTAATGCCACTTGAAGGAACAATAAAAGAAGTAAGAGCTATTGAAAATTTACAAACTTTAATAAAAAATAAAGGAGGAACATTAGACAATATAAATGAAGAAGAAATAAGATTAGCGCAAATAATTTAATTATACTAATTGAATTTATATATTTTTATATTTTAGAGAAATAGACTCGTAGACTGTAATTGATGTAGAAGATAATTATATAAATTGTTAATTTAGGTTTTTATAAAAAATTAACTTGATTATGTTAAGGAAACTCTTGCAAAAATTTTGGCGTTTTAGTATAATATCCGTAGGAATTTAGGGTAATTTGTTTTACCCTTAGGAAGGATTGGTAAAAAAATGGATAGACCAGAAGAAACAATAATTGAAAGAGATATTGAAAAAGAAATGAAAACAGCATATATTGACTATGCCATGAGTGTTATTGTAGCACGTGCTTTACCAGACGTAAGAGACCGGATTAAAACCTGTTCATAGAAGAATTTTATACTCTATGCATGAAGATCGGAATTACATCTGATAAACCTTACAGAAAATGTGCAAATACAGTTGGTTCTGTTTTAGGTAGATATCACCCACATGGTGATGCAGCAGTTTATGATGCAATGGTAAGAATGGCACAGACTTTTACATTAAGATACCCATTAGTTGATGGACATGGAAACTTTGGTTCAGTAGATGGAGACCCAGCAGCAGCAATGAGGTATACGGAAGCAAGGATGTCAAAGATTGCAAACTATATGATGACAGATATTGAAAAAAATACTGTTGACTTTGTTCCAAACTATGATGATAGACTACAAGAGCCAAGTGTATTACCAGCAAGACTACCAGCACTTTTACTTAATGGTTCTTCAGGAATTGCAGTAGGAATGGCAACTAATATTCCACCACATAATT
>CANSWM010000079.1 GCA_947650745.1 uncultured Clostridium sp.
TAAGAGTAAGTAAACCAATAATACTAAAATATTCTTTTAATGAAATAATTATAAATTACAAACCAACGCAAGAAGAACTATTAAAAATATTACAATTCATGTGCGATAACTCAATATATAGTTATCAAAATCAAATAATCCATCGGCTTTATCACAGTTACAGGGGGACATAGAGTACGGCATAACAGGAGATGTAGTGTTAGAAGATGAAAAAGTAAAAAATATATCATACATATATAGTTTAAACTTTAGAATTGCAAGACAAATAGAAGGAGCTTCAAAAGAAATTTTAGGGCAAGTTTTAGATTTTGATAAAAACACAGTATACAACACATTAATAGTAGGAAGCCCAGGAACAGGAAAAACAACATTAATTAGAGATTTAGCAAAAACAATAAGTAACGGAATTAAAGAACTAAATTTTCAAGGAATAACAGTAGGTATAGCAGATGAAAGAGGAGAAATATCAGCAATGCATAGAGGGATACCACAAAACGATTTAGGAATTAGAACAGATATATTAAACAATATAAAAAAAAGCACAGGAATAGAGATGCTTGTTAGAAGTATGGCTCCAAAAGTTATAGTAGCAGATGAAATAGGAAATGAAGAAGATGTAGAAAGCATAAAATATGCTATGTGTTCAGGAGTAAAAGGAATATTTACTGCGCATGGAGCAAGTTATGAAGACTTAAAAATAAATCCAATATTTAGCAAAATGATAGACCTTAAATTATTTAACAAAATAATTTTCTTAAACAATAAAGAAAAAGGAAAAATAGATACAATTTATAAAATATCATAAATTTATTGTTCTAAATTAAAATATGAAGAATATATATATTACATGGAGGTAAAATCTTAAAATATATGCTAATTTTAAAATGGATAATACTAATACTAGTATTAGGGTCAAGCAGTCTTATAGGAATAGCACTTGCAAATACATATAAAAGCAGAGTAGAAGATTTAAAAGAAATAAAAAGAGCATTAAACATATTAAAAACAAAAATAGAATACACATATGAGCCGCTTCCACAAATCTTTTTAGAAATCGGAAACGAATTTAAAAATAGCATCCGGGGAAATATTTAAAAAGTCAAGCCTTAAAATGCAAGAAATATCTGCTGGAGAAGCTTGGAAGTATGGTATTTATAATTCAAACACAAATATGAAAGAAGAAGACTTACTAATTTTAGAAAATCTAGGGAAACTATTAGGGAAAACCGATACACAGGGACAACTTAGTGAACTAGAACTACTAGATACATTCATAACAAAACAAATAAATCTTGCAGAAGAAGAACAAAAGAAAAATGAAAAATTGTATAGAAGCTTAGGAATAATTACAGGGCTTGCAATAACAATTATATTTATATAAGAACAAAAGACAGGGGGGATAACTTTTGAGCATTGATTTACTATTTAAAATTGCAGCAATAGGAATACTAGTTGCAGT
The DNA here is from genome assembly GCA_947650745.1 of uncultured Clostridium sp. Classification (GTDB taxonomy): domain Bacteria; phylum Bacillota; class Clostridia; order TANB77; family CAG-508; genus JAAWPK01. The sequence goes on from CANSWM010000079.1 coordinate 1,460, forward strand.
TTTACACCAAGTATTAGTCAGAGCAGGACGTGAAGACCAAGCAATGATGACAACTCTTGCAGGGCTTGTAATAGTTTTAACTATGGTTATACAAGAAATAAGCAATTTATTTGACACCGTTAGGACTATGTTCAATCTTTAGAAAAAATAGCAAAGCCCTAAAAAGATAAAGGAGAGCTAAAAATGGAAATTGTAAAAATAATTGGAATAGCCTTAACAGCAGTTGTAATAATAATCATAATAAAACAATACAAACCAGAATTTGCAGTATACATATCATTAATAGCAAGTGTACTTATAATGTTTTTATTTATGGACAAACTTGCAGGAGTAGTTTCATTTATAACAGATTTTTCAGAAAAAATAAGTCGGAAGTAAAGAGTTCTTAAAAATACTAATCAAAATAACAGGAATTGCCATTCTAACAGAATTTGCTGTGCGGAATATGTAAAGATGTAGGTGAAAATGCAATTGGCTCAAAAGTCGATTTAGGGGGAAAAGTAATAATTATTGCAATGTCAATTCCAATAATTTCATCAATGCTAGAAACAGTACTTAAAATATTGCCTTAAACCAAAGAAAAGGAAATAAACATATGAAAAAAATAATACTGCTGATAACTTTTACTTTTATAATATTAAATACAAATGCTATCTACTGTTCGCAAACAGAAGAAGTAATAAAAGAACAAGAACAAGAATTAGGAATTGCAGGATTTATAAAACAAGCACAAGATTATGCAAAAGAAGGCTTTGAAGATGTGGACATAGGAAGTCTTTATAAAGATGCATTAACAGGGCAAATAAATGCAGAAGGAATAACAAAACGGAATATTTAAAATACTTGGAACAGAAGTTGCTGGAACAATAACAAGCTTAGGATACATATTAGTAATAATTATAATACATAGCATCATAAAAAGCATAAGTGAAGGACTTGGAAACAATGAGATAGGACAAATAACATACTATGTACAATACATTCTAATTGTAACATTAATTATGACGAATTTTTCTGGAACAATAGTTATGATAAAAGAAACAATAAATAACTTAGTAGGATTTATAAATTCACTTCTTCCAATATTACTTGCACTAATGATAGCAACACGGAAATCTAGTAACAGCTTCAGCTATTCAGCCAATTCTATTACTAATTATTACATTTATAGGAAATTTCATAGTAACAGTACTATTACCATTAATACTAATAGGAACAGCACTTGGAATAATATCAAAAATATCAGACAAAGTTCAAATAGACAAAATCTCAAAATTCTTTAAATCAAGTGTTGTATGGGTACTAGGATTAGTACTTACAATATTTGTTCGGAGTATTATCTTTAGAAGGAACATTAACAAGCTCAGTAGATGGATTAACAATAAAAACAACAAAAGCAGTTGTAACAAGCACAATACCAGTAGTGCGGAAAACTATTAGGAGAAACGGTAGATGCAGTATTAGGTTGTAGCAACATATTAAAAAATGCAGTAGGATTTGTTGGAATTATAGTAGTTCTTGCAATATGTATTATGCCTATTATAAAACTTACAGTCCTCTCAGTTGCATTCAATTTAACAGCAGCATTAAGCCAACCTATTGCAGATAAAAAAATAGTATCTGTATTAGAACAAATGGGAGGAACATTTAAATTATTACTAGGAATAGTATGTACAGTATCAGTAATGCTTATGATAGGATTAACTCTTGTAATAAAAATCACAAATAGTGGGATGATGTATAGATGATAAATTATATAAGTTCATGGGCAGAACAAATAATAATAGCTGTAATCATTGTTACAATATTAGAAATGATTTTGCCAAATGGAAATAGTAAAAAATACATAAAAACAATTTTAGGAGTATACATACTGTACACAATAATTTCACCAGCAATAAAGCTAATAACAGGTTCTGACCTAAAAATAAATTATTCTGAATACGAAAAATATTTTAACACAAAAGAAGTATCATCAAATATAGAAACAATGTCAATAGAAGATAGATACAAAAAAGAAATAGAAAAACAAATAAAATTAGACTTAGAAAAAATAGGGTTTGAAGCAACTAAAGTAAGTACAGACTTTGACTTAAATGAAGGAATTATAAAAAAAATAACAATATATGCAAGTAAAAAAGAAGAAAAAAAAGAAACAAATATAACAATAAATAAAATACAAGTAGGAGATACACAAAAAGAAAATAATCTAAATACTAATGAAATTGAAAAAATAAAACAAAAGCTAAATGAAGATTACGGTGTAGACTATAAAAATATTATCGTAAATTCAAAATGAATTGGAGGAAAACTTTATGATTAAAGAACAAATGAATAAAATTAAAAAAATGTTTACTAAAATGCCAAAAGAAAAAGAAGAAGTAGTAGTGGAAGTAGAAGAAGAAAAACCAAAAGGAAAATTAAATAAGAAAAAAACAGAAAATCTAGTAGCATTTCTAATAATATTAATAGTAACTCTTATTGCTATAAATACCATACTAAAAAAAGATAGCCCATCTGCAAAAGATGAAGATTCAGAAAATTCACCTTATAAAGTACTTGCAGATATGCAAGTCTCAAAAAATAATGACTATTCTGACGAATTAGAAACAAGGCTCGAAAAAATTTTAGAAACAATGGTAGGAGTGCGGAAAAGTTAATGTATTAATTACATATACTCAGTCTAGTGAGGTAATAGCAATGTATAACGAAAACAATACAGTATCTCATACATCAGAAACAGATTCGGAAGGAGGGACAAGGACAATTGAAGAGAAGGGAACGAATAAAGAAATAATATTTACAGAAGAAAATGGAGCAAATGTCCCTGCAACGCAAACAGTAATAAATCCTAAAGTAGAAGGAGTAATTGTAACAGCGCAAGGCGCAAACGATGCAAATATAAAAGCAAATATAGTTTCAGCAGTAGCTGCAGTAACTGGAGTTGCAACACATAAAGTTCAAGTATTTTCAATAAATTAAAAGAAAGGAAGAAAAGTAAATATGAAAATGAAAATAATTAAAAAAAATCAATTAGCAATTTTAGTTATAGCACTAATGCTAATTACAGCAGGTTACTTAAATTATGATACAAATAATAATAAAAGCCAAAATCTAGGAGCTTCATCAGAACTGCAAGAAACATTAAATTTAGCTTCAATAGGAGATGCAGAACTTGTAAATAGTGATGTAATAGACGAGCCATCACAAGAAGAAATACAAGCAAGTACAGAAACAAATAACCCAAATAATTATCAAGAACCAGAAAGAAAAGAAACTTCTTCTGTAAGTGATGAATATTTTGTAAAATCAAAATTAGAAAGAAATGTAATGTATTCGCAAATGATATCGAGATATCAAGAAACAATATCAAGTAACTCACAAGCAGCAGACCAAAAAGCAGTAGCACAGCAAGAAATAAATAAAATAAACGAGCTTCAAAATGCAATAATGATTGCTGAAAATTTACTTGCCTCAAAAGGATTTGACAGAAATATAATATTCGTAAATGGAGCAAGTATTAATGTAATAATTGGAAGAGAAAGTCTAGAAGCAGATGAAATTGCACAAGTTCAAAACATAATATCAAGAGAACTTACAGCAGAGCTAGATAATATACATATTTCAATGAAATAAGAGGGATTCCCTCTTACTTTTTTTGGGTAAACATATTGAAAATAAAATCCATTAATATATAATCATTTAGCAACTATGGAGATGCAACAGTTACAAAGAAAGATAGAAACACAAAGGATAGAAAAAGAGCTTGGGGTATATACAGCAGCCCCAAGAATAGTAGATAATGCAATAAAACTTGAAAATATATCA
>CANSWM010000080.1 GCA_947650745.1 uncultured Clostridium sp.
CTAGCGTTATTCCTTGCTCTTTTCTTTCTTTCATTTGCATCTCCTCTTTTTCTCTTCTTTTGTTATATTAGTTGTAATATAACTTTTAATATATTATAGTCATAAAGTGACTCTAAAGTCAATCTTATTTTTCCAAATTTCTCTCACAAAATATTTACATATTTTCTATAATTTCCCTAGAACGCTAAATCAAATTAGCCATTCAATTTGTAGGGGCGAGCATTGCTCGTCCGCTGCTTCCAACGGCTTTGCTATATTTGTGTTTGTTTTTAGCAATTTCTTCGAAGAACCATAGAAGAAATTTCTCCGAGGTCTGCGGGCGAATACTATTCGCCCCTACATCAGTTTTTATGCTGTTTTTATGTGATATCCTAGATTTATTTGTGCTGTGAATTGCTTTTTTTATTGTTTTTGTTTCGTTTATTATATTCTACCCATTTTTGCATAACAATAAAACATAGCATATGTAGATATAACTAATCTACATAATGCTATGTTTCTTTTATGTAATTTGTTGCAAGATGTACTTTTTTCTTGATATTATTTGTTTTTTATGGTTTAATTGTTTTTAGAAAGGTAGTATGTTTTGATGAGAGCTTTAATTGTTTCTGGTGGGGACATTGATTATGATTTGTTGAAATTTTATTGTAATTCTGAGGAAGAGCAAGTTATTATTGCAGTGGATAGAGGTTTAAGGTATTTATATAATTTGAATATTCTTCCAAATCATATTGTTGGAGATTTTGATTCTGCTGATTTTGATTTAATTGAATGTTATAGAAATAATACTAATATTCAAATTCATAAATATTTCCCAGAAAAAGATTATACTGATACAGATATTGCTTTAAATCTTGCAATTTCGTTAAGTGTACATAGTATTACTATATTAGGTGCTCTTGGTAAGCGTATGGATCACGCCCTTGGTAATATTCATATTTTAGCAAAAGCATTGTCTTATAATATTTTTTGTGAAATAGTTGATATCCATAATAGAATTTATGTAATAGATAAATCTATTGCATTGGAAAAAGAAAAAGTGTATGGTAAATATGTTTCTTTAATTCCTCTTACTTCTTTTGTTTATGGTTTAACTTTGAATGGGTTTAAATATATTGTTAATGATTATAAATTATCTATTGGAAAAAGTTTAGGTATTAGTAATGAAATAATAGAAAATTTTGCTAGTATTGAATTAAAAAAAGGTATTTTAATTGTTATTGAAAGTAAAGATTAAACTAGAGGAAAATTTATAACTAAATTTCCTCTAGTCTTAAGTTTTTTAAAATTCATAATATTCTAAATTAATCATGATAACATCTTCTAGTTCAATAATATAGTCTTTTACTCTATTGTCTTTTTCTAAATACATTTTGTTAATTTCATCATATGCCTTTTTTGCTTGTTCCTCAGTTATATATATAAAGTCATATCCTTGCTCATTTATAAAGTTTGTAACTTCTGTTTGATATTCGTCAAATGCTAAAGTTCCCCATGCTATTACAGACTGTCCATTATCTTTATTTATTTTGTATCTTTCTCCTCTTGCTTCTTGTTTACTCATAAAACATAGTATTGGCTTATTTTTATAATCACATGTTTTCATAACATTTATTGCAATATCATTAGCTATATTTTTTTCTTTTTCATATCTTTTATAATCATTATAAAAATACTGATTTAGTGCTCTTGTTTGATATATAAGCAGTAGTGCAAATAGTGCTGTGCAAACGTATTTCATGTATTTGCCATTGCATAATGTTTGATATATATATAATCCTAAAAATGCTGATGATATAATTATTGAAAATTGCATTCTGAATAATACTTTAAGTAGTATAAATGCTAAGATAAAGTTTGATAGTATTAATCCTAAAACGCACATAAATTTAAATACTTTGCTAGTTTTTATTAGTTTAACGCATTCTATTACTATTGCCATAAAACTAAAACTAACAAATGTTACTATTGGTAAATATCCATTTTTTATTGAAAATGGTTCTAATAGCATTCTATTAATTACTAGGATTTTATTTTTTAGGGTTAGGCTTAAAAATTCGTCTTCAACCCATATTACCCTACTATAAGCATGATTTGTTTGCAGATAGTTTAATTTTTCTAGTATTAATAAGGTTATTTTGCCTGTTATGAAATATAATATCATTCCTAAAACTAGCATAGAAATACTTGTAGAAAAGTATTTAAGTATTTTTTTATTTGTTATATTTGTATCTGTAGTAAATTTTATAAACATTGTCGCAAATAGCATTACAATATAAGTTTGTGCACATGATTCATACATAGATATTGGTATCATAAGTATTATTCCACAAACTATATTTATCCATTTTTTATTTTCATTAAAGTAATTTTCAAATATTACTATTGCACAAATTATAACGATTAAGTTGCTTAAAGCTACTGCTAAGTTTGTAGATTGATATATAAAAAATTGATTTATTAATGGGTTTGATATTATTAAGCAAGAAAATAATGTGTATCCACATATTTTTATTTTGTCTTTATATTGCTTTCTTATAAAGGCAGATATAACAATTACGATAACTACCATGAGTATTGCAACTACCGCATCTAACCAAAATGGAGTAAATTCATCAATGCCTAAAATGTTATATAATCCCCATGTTCCCCACCTTTTTGCTGATAATATGTAAGTTCCTTTAACATATCTATTAAAACATAAATCATCTAAGCCTATCGAATAATGTGTTATTGTAAATCCATAGCTTAAAATCATAACTATAATTACTGGTATACAGTACTTTTTATTTGATATAAAATATCTTATTTGTTCTTTATATTCATTTACTATTTTCTTCATTTTGTTTTTCCCCTAAAATTTTTTCTTTTACAATGTATTTGGGTCTATCTTTTATCTCTAAGTATATTTTTCCTACATATTCTGATAAGATTCCTATTGTAACTAGTTGTATGCCTCCTATAAATAACACTGATGTTATAGTTGAAGCATACCCTGGCATATCTTTACCATATATTAAAGTCTGCATTATAATTTGTATTGCAAGTATTAATGATAAAACCGATATTACTGCTCCACTCACTGTTGCAATTCTTAGTGGTTTTACTGTAAAGGATGTAATTCCCTCTATTGCATATTTAATTAATCCTCTAAAGTTCCATTTTGTTTTGCCAGCTGCTCTTTTTCTGTTTTCTACTTCTATATATTTAGTTTTAAATCCTACCCAACTAAATATTCCTTTTGAAAATCTATTATATTCTTTTAATTCTAATATTGCTTCTACTACTTGCCTGGTCATCATTCTAAAGTCTTGTGAGCCTTCTTGTATGTTTCCACTATTTGCGCCTTTCATAAGTCTATAAAATATTGTTGCCAAAAATGATTTTATTTTTGGCTCATGCTTTCTATTTCTAATTGTTGTAACTGTATCATATCCCTCTTCTATATATTCTAGCATTTCTAATATTATTTTAGGGTCATTTTGTAAGTCTGCATCTATTACTAAAGCTAAATCCCCTGTTACATTTGAAAGCCCTGCATATATTCCCGCTTCTTTTCCAAAGTTTCTAGAAAAACTTATTATATTTATTTTGCTATTTTGTTTTTGTTTATCTTTTAAGATTTCTAATGTATTGTCTACACTTCCATCATCTATAAAAATAAGTTCATAATCATATCTATTTTTTATTTCATCTAGTACTTTTTTTATTTCTGCATAAAACATATTTAGTACTTTATCTTCGTTATATGCTGGTACTATTATTGATATTTTTTTCACTTTTTTCTCCTATATTTTTTACTTTTTCTGTTAACCATTGATACTATATCATAGTTTTAAAAAAAAATAAAGCTTTAAGAATAATTATTGTAAATTATCTTATGCTTTATCTTTTTCTATCTTTTTAGCATATCTTTCTTCCTCTGAAAAAACACATCCGCAGTATTTTTGCATATACAGCCCTAATTCTCTTGCTTTATTTTGTCCTTCTCTAAAGCCTTCTCTAAAATCTCTATATAAAAATTCTATTCCATATTTTTTTGCTATTTCTTCTCCTTGCTTTTTTAATATATCATGTTTTTGGTATGGGCTTATTAAAAGTGTTGTAGATATTGTATCATATCCATTTTCTTTTGCGTATTTTGCAGTTTGTTCAAGTCTTACTTTATAGCAGTAGTTTTTGCATCTATTTTCTAAGTCTCCTATTACATTTTTGCAAAATGTTTTTAGTCCATATTCTTCTTCAAATATTGCATTTATATTTATCATTTTTGCATATTCTCTTAATGTGTCTCTTCTTGTTTTATATTCTGTATATGGATGAATATTAGGGTTATACCAATATAGTACTGGTTCTATTTTTTCTTTTCTTAATGAATCTATGCAATATACACTGCATGGCGCGCAGCAAGTATGTAGTAGTAATTTCATTTTTTTCTCCTCAATTTTCTTAATCTGAATATGTGTATCCAAGGTGGCTATATGCATCTGGTAGTACTATTCTTCCTCTTAATGTACGTGATAAAAATCCTATTTGTATTAGGTATGGCTCATATACATCTTCTATTGTTTCTGCTTCTTCTCCTATTGTTGCAGCAATTGCCTCTAGTCCGAACTGGTCCTCCGTTTGTATTTTTCTATCATTGTTTTTAAAACTTTTCTATCTATTTCATCAAGACCTAATTCATCTATTTCAAGCTTATTTAATGCGATTTTTGAAACATCTAATGTTATGTTTCCGGTCTCCTAAAACTAAGGCATAATCTCTTACTCTTTTTAAAATTCTATTTGCAATTCTTGGGGTTCCTCTAGACCTTCTTGCAATTTCTTCTGCTGCTATATCTTCTATTTCTATTTCTAATATTTTTGCAGACCTTTTAACAATTTTTGTAAGTTCTTCTGTATTATAAAGTTCTAATCTTGATACTATTCCAAATCTATCTCTTAGTGGTGCTTCTAATGAACCTGCTCTTGTTGTTGCTCCGAATTAATGTAAATTTTGGAAGGTCTAATCTTATTGACCTTGCACTAGGTCCTTTTCCAATTATTATATCTAATGTATAATCTTCTAATGCTGGGTACAAAATTTCTTCTACACTTTTGTTTAGTCTATGTATTTC
>CANSWM010000081.1 GCA_947650745.1 uncultured Clostridium sp.
AGGTCCAGCTTCTATAACTGTTAAAGGAATAACCATACCTGTTTCATCAAATATTTGTGTCATTCCTATTTTCTTTCCTATAATTGTTTTGTTCATTTTTTCTTTCCTCCATTGGCTGATATTTTATATTTCATTCTATTTTAAATGCTATACCAGCATAGTTTTCTCAGATTCTAGTTTTCTAACTTCTAACATTCTGACTTTTTAGAACATTATAGTTTCATTTCAATATCAACACCAGCTGGTAATTCTAACTTCATTAAACTATCAACTGTTTTTTGTGTTGGGTAAAAAATGTCAATAACTCTTTTATGTGTTCTCATTTCAAATTGTTCTCTTGAATCTTTGTATTTGTGAGGACAACGTAAAATTGTTACTACTTCTTTTTGTGTTGGTAATGGAATAGGACCTGATACTTTAGCTCCTGTTCTTTTAGCAGTATCTACTATCTTTTCAGCAGACTGTTCTAGAACAACATGATCATAAGCTTTTAGTCTTATTCTGATTTTTTCACTACCTGCAACATTGTTTTTTACTGCCATAGTATGTTTTCCCTCCTTATTAAAGATGATACTAGTTTGCTTTTGCAAACTACCTACTTATATTGTAACAGGCAAAGCCTTAACAACATAAGCAACCTTGGCAAGTTATAAAACGCATCCTGGTGTTTCTATATTCTCCATTATATAATCCCAAGTAATTTGTGATATTTTCTTGGGATAAGCGTTTATTATTATAAAAACTTATCGCCTTGGTCATAGCCACGACATGCTCTGCAGAAGTTCCCTCCATTCCTTACAAGTCTACGGGCTGTGAGGATGTAGCCACATTCTGCTTCAACGCAATTTTTCGTACTTAATTATTATACAATGCTTACGTCCGTATGTCAAGCAGTTTTTGAAAATTTTTCCTTTACAATATTTGTTTTTTTATGTTGATTTGATATACTTATATATGAATCTGGGATTTCCCATTATTTGAAGCACATTCTCTTTCTTTTTTATTTTTAGAATACGCTTCTTAGAAACAAAAATTTTTTGGAGGAAAGAAAAATGCATAACGGCAGAGATGAAGTCAAAAATCAACTAAGGCTAAAGAAAGACCGGCTGGAGCAAATTAAAGAACCTGGAATTTCTGGCACCAATGTAACCGTTAAAGATTTCCCTAAGGCATGGGCCAGGTATGAAGCAAGTCAGAACTTTTTAGATGAGATTTTTCATATTGAAAATTTAACTGATTTGTTAGATTCCGGTGACTTACTTGAGCTTGTAACCCTTCCTGCAATGGAAAAGATGTTTAGCAAAGCAGATTACAGTTTAATATTATTCGATGGAGAATATTGCAAACTGGCCCACATTAAGCTTATGCCTTTTCCTGACCTTTGGATGGTTTACATTGCTCCAATTTCGGCACTCCAAACATAAGTTCTTATGATTATTTATCACTTCTTTTAAAATCTTATTCTCTGTTAAGAGCGCTGCCTAACTTAATCTGGCAGCGCTCTTCTCTATTTTATTATGATGAATTTTAAATAATATCTTTTATTTTCTATATTCTATTTCAAATGTTCTTATTCCTGAAGAGTATGGTGCAATATCATATTGCTGAAAATAAATTATTATACTTTTTGGTGTTAAATAATAGCTTTTAGGATTAAATGTGTCTAAAACCAAACTACATGTATTATCAAAATATATCTCTGGTTCTTTTGATATTTGTTTATTTATTTCTTTTAATATATAAATCATGAAATATGGATTATACGGAAATAAGCTTTCCAGAGGAATCATCATTCCATTTAACATGTTCCAATTTTGTGACGTTCTTACTGTATTTCCATGTGCTCCTCCTGAAAAAATATATTCGTCTGTATATAGGCTTATAATATTATTGTTGCTGAGTGTTATTTCAAAATTTCTATATACTTCATATACCATAATTGGATATCCATTTTCTTTATTGTATTTGTATAATTCTACAGCTTCTTTATATAGTTCATTTTCACTTTTCTTTTTTAGGTCAAATGCTAGTTTTTGATTATACATATTAAACTTTATAATACTATTTTCAGATATATTTGAATATATACTAGGATATTCAATATGATAATTAAGCACTACATTCCCATCATATTTAAGTTCTTTTTCTAATATATTTTTATTAATTAAATTCATAAAATCACCTAACATATTTTATGAATTATTAAGTGCTTATGTGTTTATAAACTTTTGGGGACGCTTGATACAAATATTAATTAATTTATATAAGTCATCAAATTATTTTATTCTTCCTGTAACATTTCCATCGCAAATTAAATGATTTATCCAACGTTCATTTAAAGTTTTATATCTTTCTTCTAACATTTGAGCAGCTTCTTTGCTTGTTAATTTAATAAATTTCTCCTTAATTTTCGTTTATGGTAATAATGATTGGTCTATGGTCTGAGCCTTCATTTTTCATATCTCTTTGTTTTATAATTTGATATTCATAGGCATTTACTTTATTTTTTTCTATAAAAGCAAAATCAACATTAACTTGTTCCTTTGTTCCATATCCTTGCCATGAATTATCCAAAATCTCAAATTTGCTATTCCTAGAAATAGTAGTATAATTATTGTTTTGTTTTAATATATTATATACTTCTGACATATGGCAAACCATATTCATATCTCCAATAATAAGTTTATATTCACTATTTATTGAATCCATATAATTCAAAGATTTTACTGTACCTTTTACCTTTCCATCAGTAGAAATATAATCTGTATGAATATTTCCAATAAGAAATTTTTTATTATTATACTCTAAATTTACAAATACAGTTGTTCTATAATCACTCATATTATAATCTATTACTTGCTTTTCAATCTCTTTGTATTCTAAGTCTCTTCCATGTGGTAAACAATATACAAATTTAATGTTAATTTCTTTTTCATTTTTAATAGCAACTATATTGCATTGGTCATATGATTCAGTTTTCATTGGAAATTTTTCTAATATTTTAAAATTATTGTTTTCTAATGTTTCGCTTAATAAATTTATATTATTTTCATTTACTTCTTGAAAGCAGCATACTTTAATTTCTTCATCAGTCAATAATTCATTTAAAATTCTTTGTATATTTTTTTGTCTTATTTCCCATTTTGGTATTGGATATTCTGTATCTTTCACACCATAAATATTATAACTTAGTATTTTCATGTTCAATTTCCTCCTATTTCTCCTATTTTTTCAAATACTTTTGGGTACAGTTCCAAAAAGTTCATTTAGCAACAAAAAAGAGCATCTTTTGATTACTCTTACTTTGGTATCAACGAAGTAGTTATCTACAACTTTTTTAGCTCTCTTGACAATTGATACAAATATCAACCAATTTATTATCTTAACTTTAACATAAAGTTTATAAACTTTCAAGTTTCTTTGAAAAGATATCTTTTTATTGTTGATAAAAGTATAAATTCATGATACTATTTATATGTATAAATAGTATTTAATACATATATTAAGGAGAGATAAATATGACAATAGATAGAATCGATTGGCACGAGGAATTTATTACTCATGATATTTCGGAGGAGGAACGTTTGGAAAGAGCTGGGGCGCATATTGGATATTACCTTGAGTGGGCATATAAAAAAGGTTTTGCACCAAATAATCCCGAAACTCATGCTGTTACAGAATATCAAAAAGTTGCAAATTCAGAAATAAGTGGAATACAATTCTTAATTGAAAATTGTGATACTAAGTTTTGGGATGTAGACTTGAATGAAGAAGGACAAAAATTCACTTCTTTTGCTTATAATACATATCTATGTAATCTTGAAACGATTTTAGGACATAAACCTTATATTGAAAAATATAATCAACTAGATTTACAAAATGTTTCTAAATATTTAGACAAAGTTTATACAGATTATTTAACTAATCCACCACCTGAGTCAGCACGTGAAGAAAAACAATCTTTTTTTCAAAAATTAAAGGACCGCTTACTTAAAAAGTAAACTTTTTGGGACGGTTCCAAAAAGTTCATTTAGCAACAAAAAAAGAGTAGCTTTTGACTACTCTTACTTTGGTGCAGTATTCTTACAGGTTACGAACTTTTTTGTTCTCTTTCTAATTTATGAGTTTATTATATATCAATATTCAGCATTATTCAATACATAAATAGCATTTTTTCAAAATTAACATAATTGACAATAAGTTTGAAATATAGTAAAATAATGATGTATTTTTAATACTATATTGCCTATAAAAAATGAGAAGGAGTGAAATCTATGACAGAACAATTACTTCGGATTGCTGTAAAAGAAGCTCAAGAAAAAGAGCAACTTGGTTTGCTCATTTGGGCAAATTGGACTGTTTGGGATGATTTAGCTTTTGACATGAAGCAAGGAAATGAACACTATGACTTTGCTTTATCTCAAATCTCCAAAGGAGAAGAAGCAACAATCCAAACTGAATGGAATGGACTTTCTATGCCTGGAATTATTGCAGTTTCTATTCAGAAATTAAGTTCTTCTGATGAATTCTTTACATATGTACTTAGTACGTGTAAAGAAGGACATTATGAAGGACCGATTACACTTGTCCCATCGAATGAAGTCATTAATTTTCGTTAAATGGGCACAGGAGCTTCTGTATAGGAGCTCCATTAAAATTTTAGTTATATTATAATTTTCATATTAGTTTAAAAATTTTGGTATATTATTATCCCAACTCTCGATTTTCTTTATTCCAGAAGTATGTTGTAAAATGTCAAATTGTTTTTTAGCAATTTGGTTTAACCTTTCTAATCTTTTGTTTTGAGGTATTCCTTGATTTATCATTTCAGCATTTAGATTTTCTAAATTAACTAAAATAACTAATTGTAGTATATTAGCATAATCTCTCATATTTCCATCTAAATTAGGATTCTTATCTTTCCATTCCTTTGCTGTCATTCCGAATAAAGCTACATTTAGTATATCTGCTTCACTTGCATATACATATTGCTTTTGTTTTTCAGTTAAAATTGGAATTATATTTTCTTTTATACTATCTGTGTGTATTCTATAATTAGTTTTTGCAAGTTCTCTTCTTACAGACC
>CANSWM010000082.1 GCA_947650745.1 uncultured Clostridium sp.
TTTCAACAATAGTTTTATCTAAGTAAGTGTGACATATGTTTGACAAACCTACAAACTTCGGAACAAATATTTTATAAATTTATGTACAAATCTATAAAAATATGATATAATTAACTATGCGTGAATACACTCATAAATAACCTTAAGTGAAAGAAGGGATTTGTATGTTCAATAGTAAATTTAATGGAGTTTTAACAGGACTACTTATAGCAGCAATAATAGGAATAATAATACTAATAGGCTTTTTTGGATGGTCAGTATTTAGTAAATATTACTTAAATTCAAACGCAAACGAATTTGTAGATAATTATGAACAAATCACAGGAAATAATACAGTAAATAATGAAGAAGAAGGAAATAGAGGGCAAATTGGAAGCGTTGAAGATGGTGAGTCAATATATAATAAGAAAAATGATAAAACTACATATTATGGATATGGAGTCTTAGGAACAATATCAATCCCTAAAATAAATATAAAATATCCAATATTAGAAAAAGTATCTCCACAATCAATAAAAGTAGCAGTAGCCTATCTTAGCGGAGTAGGAATAAATAAACCACGGCAATACAGTAATACAAGGACATAATTATAGAAATGGTCTATTTTTCTCAAATCTAAATAAATTAACAAATGGAGATTCAATATTTATTACAGACCCAGAAGGAATAACAATAGAATATAAAGTGTATAATATATTTGAAACAACAGATACAGATGCATCGTTCTATAAAAGAGATACAAATGGGTTAAGAGAAATAACATTATCAACTTGTACAAACGATGGCTCACTTAGAACTACGGTACTTGCAAGAGAGGTAACTCAGTAATTTAGATAAAGGAGAAAAAGTAAAATGGAATATAGATATAAGCCACAAGGCGTATGCTCTATGGAAATGATAATAGAGGTAGAAGAAGATACTGTAAAAAAAGTAAAAATAATAGGAGGCTGCGCAGGAAATACAGTAGGAGTAAGTAAACTTGCAGAAGGAAGAAAAGTAGATGAAGTAATAAGCTTGCTTAAAGGAATACCATGTGGAATGAAAGGTACATCTTGCCCAGACCAATTAGCAAGAGCATTAGAAGAAATAAAGAACAAATAATAGGGTAAACAAAAAAATCCAACTATTAAACAAAAAAGTTTAATAATTGGATTTTTTCTTGCATAAGTTAATTTATTATACAAAAGCCTTTTGTATATAAAAGGAAGGTTGTGAAAGAACTTATGCAAGTTTTAGTAAGTGCAAATAAATAATAACACACATTAACTAATAAGTCAAATAAAACCATAAAATTAAATTAAATAATTTTAATTTTCTTGCTTTTTAGAAATTTACATATCTGTAAAAATCCGAGTAAACATAGATAAATTCCTATGAATAGAACAATTTTAAATACTACAAAGCCAAGTTCATATTCAATATAATCATCAATAGTATCAAACAAAAATTTAGTAAGAATAACCATTATAAAAGGTTGTATAACATAGGATAAAAAGTCAAATTTAAAGTGTGTTGCTTTATATAATTGAATAAGACTTATTGTAAAATTCAAGAGCTCACTAATTGCAATAATTGCAATGTAACCATAAATACCAAAAACAGGAACTATTGTATAAATAAGAACAATAGTAGAAATAAGGTCAACAATATTACAAAACATAACCCCAACTTGCTTATCAAGCCCACGAAGCATAGCATCTATAATTTTATCTAAATAGATTAATATAACAAGAGGAGAAAGAAGCCCTAAAAAGCTTGCAATATCTAAGTTGTTATAAAACAAAAAACAAATTTCTTCTGTAAAAGTAAGAAAAATTCCAATTACACAAATACTAAAAAAAGATGTAAACTTAAAAATAAAACCTGTTACTTCATTCATTCTATTAAAATCTTTTTTTAAGTTATACCTTGCAAATTCAGGAATAAGAAGTCCTGCGCAAGAAGTAATAATAATACAAGGGAACATCAAAAGAGGCATTGTCATTCCGTTAATAAGCCCATACTGAGAAAGTGCTTCATCACAAGAAGCTGAATATCTTTCAAGGCTAAATGGAATAAGAAGCTGCTTTAAAGTAGAAAGACCAGAGCGAATATATGAAGTAACTGCAACAGGAAGGGCAATTCTTAAAATTTTTTTTAAATATCCTTCATCAGAGACAGACCTAATAAAAAATCTTCTACTATCAATTAAATAAAAAATATATGTAAGTATAAATTCAAAAATACAAGAAACAGTATTTGCTAAAACAAGATAAGTACATACAACACTTAAATTGGAAGATGGGAAAATATATAAAAATAGGCAAGTTAAAATAACCTGCAATATAACAGCTAAGACTCTACTAATTGATGTTTTAGAAACTCTTCTTACTCCAGTAAAATATCCGAGAAAGAGAAGTAATAACAGAGTTAAAAGGTAAACTAATAGCCATTATATAAAGAGGGATAGGAGTAACTTTATTATGCAAAAGAATAGAAGAACAGTAACCGAGCAGAACACCATAAAATAGCAAATGCAAAAATACCAAAACAAAGGCTATAAATAACGCATTTTTTCATAGCAATTTTTAGACCGCCTGCCGATTATTTCCATCCAATTCTTCAGAAGTAATTCTAGTTGCAGCAAGACTTATACCAGAATTTGCAAAAGTTACCGCAAAAGTATATATAGACATAATAAGCTCAAAAATGCCGGGCACCTTCACTACCGAAGCTTATTTGCAACATATACACTAAAAAACATATTAATAGTACTCATAAATAATGAGGTAAGTGTTAAGATTATTGTGTTAAACAAAAAAAGTTTTAATCTATTCATAAGATAAATATATTAATGTAGCTAATGATTTATGTCAAAAGGGACGGGGCATTTTGACACATACATTTAAAATTTTATGATTTGCGTTGAAAAGGATAGGAACTTTAGGGGGACAGTCTGATGGTTTCAAAAAGTTCTTAGAAAAAATATTGTAATAAAAAATTTTGAATATGGAAGATTTTTTTGTATACGAACAAATTATGCAAACTAGTTATATCCTAAAGCAAATTATCTTATTGTAGAAAAATATAGAAAAAATATATAATAAAAAAATAGAAAAGTATAAAGTTAAAAATATTAGAAATAATAGAAATAACAAAATAAAAGCTTGACTATAAGTTGTTTTATAACTATAATATAAACAAGTTATAAAATAACTAAAAGAGTAAACCAAAGAAAGAGGGGAAAAAGTCGAATGAGAAGAAAAGAGCAAGGAATAACGCTAGTAGCATTAATGATAACAATAATAGTGCTAATAATACTAGCAGCAGTAACAATAAAATCAGTATATAACCACGCCATAGTGGGAAAAGCAACAGAAGGGACAGAAGAATATGCAAAAGAACAAGAAAGAGAAAAAAATGAAATAGACAAAGTAGCGAGCATATTAGATAAAATAACCAACCCAAGTAATAAAACAACACTAGGCGAAGTATATACAGACGATATGATAGGACAAAAACTAACATATACAGCAAATGGGCAAAGTGAATGGATAGTATTTGGAAAAGATGAAGCAGGAAATGTACTAATAACAACCAAAGAACCAGTAGCAGCAAATCATGAAGTAAAGTGTACAGTAGAAGAATGGTTAGACTACGAAGAAAAGTTAAACGCAGCATGTGGAGGATATGGAAGTACAATACAAGGAAAAAAAGTAAATTCAAGAAGTATAACATTAAAAGACATAAACTATGTATCAGGAGTAAAAGAGCCAGAATGGGATGAATACACATTTGGAACAGAAATGGACTATGCCAATAAAAAGGTAGATTATTTCTATCCCAAAAAAGGAGTAACAACAACATATAATGGGGAAGAATATGTAAATTGGATGAAAGCAACAAATGAAGAAGAACAATCAGTATTTAAAAATGAGCTATATTATTATGGATATAATAATGAAGGTAATCTATTTTCACAAACGTTAGATGAAACAAAACAGCTAAATATAACAGGATTAAAAGAAGATAAGCTAAAGTATATATGGGGAACAGAGGAAAATGTATATGATATGTACTGGGTTGCGTCTTGTGCTGGTGGAGTGTACTCTAAATTTGCTTACTTCTATCCTGTTGCGGTGGGTAGTCGCTTGGTGCGCTTCTACGACTACTTGTGCTACTCGGGCTCTAATATCGCTGGGGGCCTTGAGCGTAGCGCCTCGTTTGGCGTCCGTCCTATAGTAGTTCTGCCATCTGATATCCAAGTAAGCCAAGCAAGTGGAATCTATGATATAGCTTACTAAAAGATGTAGTTTGTAATTTAAACGCTTGAGGAAGCCTTTTGGAGATGGTAGGCTGTCCAAAAGTCATTTTACTCAAAGACAACATCCACCTGCCGACATTGTGTCGATATATAATGGAATTAGATATATTATATTAACAAATATTTCACTTTTTTGTGGATAAAATGCACCATCATTTTTAAATTTTCGATTCTTCAGACAGTCTGATGGTTCCAAAAAGTTCGTGAAGATGAGTGAAGAAAATTACTTTAAAATACAAAATTTTGTTTGACAATTATTTGTTTTTGTGATATTATAATTTCAAGTTAAAAAAGGGAGTGATATATTTGGGTAGAAAAAAGAGCACAGTAGAACTAAATAAACGTGAAAAAGCCATTCTAAAATGCATTGAAAAACAAATACAAGAAATTGGATATGCGCCATCTGTTAGAGAAATTGGAAAATCAGTAGGACTTAAATCAACAGCAACAGTTCATGGATATTTAGCAAAATTAGAACAAAAAGGATACATCAAAAAAGAAAATCAAAAAGGTAGAACTTTAAGACTAATGAAAGGTGGAGCTTTAGAAAAAAATGCAAACAACTCAAAAGATTTTTATACTTCAAAAGAATTAGTAGAAGTTCCAGTAATAGGAAAAATTACAGCAGGAGAGCCAATACTTGCAG
>CANSWM010000083.1 GCA_947650745.1 uncultured Clostridium sp.
ATGAATAAAACAATTATAGGAAAAAAGATTGGAATGACACAAATATTTGATGAAACAGGTATAGTTATTCCTGTAACAGTTATAGAAGCTGGACCTTGTACAGTTACTCAAGTAAAAACTGTAGAAACAGATGGATATAACAGTATACAATTAGGGTTTGGAGAAGTAAAAGAAAAAAGAGTAAACAAACCTATAAAAGGACATTTTGCAAAATCTAAATTAGCATTAAAAAAACATTTAAGAGAATTTAGAACAGAAGACATAGCAGATGTAAAAGTTGGAGATGAAATTAAATTAGATGTTTTTGCAGCGGGAGACAAAATTGATGTTCAAGGAACATCAAAAGGAAAAGGTTTCCAAGGTGTTATTAAACGTCATGGACAATCAAGAGGACCTATGGGACATGGTTCTATGTATCATAGAAGACCAGGTTCAATGGGATCTACTTCAACACCAGGTAGAGTTTTTAAAGGTAAAAAACTACCAGGACATATGGGATGTGTAACTGTTACAATTCAAAATTTAGATATTGTAAAAGTCGATACAGATAAAAATGTAATATTAGTAAAAGGTAGTGTACCAGGAGCAAAAGGTGCTATCTTAAAAATAAAGAAAACAGTTAAAGCTGCAAACTAGAGGAAGGAGGAATAGAAAATGCCAAAAGTAGATGTTTATGATATAAAAGGAAAAAAGGTTAGCGATATAGATTTAAATGAAGAAATATTTGGAATTATTCCAAATGAAAATATAGTACACAGTGTGCTTACAAACTATTTAGCTAATCAAAGACAAGGAACACAAAGCACAAAAACAAGAAGTGAAGTTTCTGGTGGTGGAAAGAAACCATGGAAACAAAAAGGCACAGGTCGTGCAAGACAAGGAAGTACACGTAGTCCACAATGGATTAAAGGTGGTATTGCATTAGGACCAAAACCACGTACTTATACTTATAAAATAAATAAGAAAGAAAAAAGATTAGCTATAAAATCTGTACTAAGTTCAAAAGTAATCGAAAAAGAATTAATAGTTGTTGATAAATTACCATTTAAAGAAATTAAAACAAAAAATATGGTAGAAGCATTAACAAACTTAAAAATTCAAGATAAAGCATTAATTCTATTATCTGAAAAAGATGAGAATGTTCAAAAATCTGCAAGAAATATAGAAGGTGTAAAAACAACATTAGTAAATACAATAAATGTTTATGACTTACTAAAATATACAAATCTTGTAGTTACAGTAGATGCTATAAAGAAACTAGAGGAGGTGTACGCATAATGAGAGCAGAAGATATAATAATAGCTCCGATTATAACAGAAAAAAGTAGCGGTGATATTCAAGATGGAAAGTATACCTTTGAAGTTAATAAAAAAGCTACAAAAATACAAATTGCAAATGCAGTAGAAAAACTTTTCGAAGTTAAAGTTTTAAAAGTAAACACAATTACAGTAAAAGGAAAAGAAAAAAGAATGGGAGCTCATTCTGGAATGACTGCAGACTGGAAAAAAGCAATTGTAACAATAGATACAAATCTAACGGATAAAACATATTTAGGAAAAGGCGGAAAAGAAGTTAAAGTATCTAAAAAATATAAAGATTCGATAGACGAATTCATGGGAGCCTAGATTCAAACAATATACTAATTCTTGTTTGAACAGGTAAATAAGATAAAGTTATCGAGAAATTACTCGGATAATAAAGAATATCTGCAAATAGCGAAGCAGGAAAAAATTCGCAAATATATTAATGAGAGGAAGAAAACAAAATGGGAATGAAACATTTTAAAGCCTACACACCTTCAAGAAGAAATATGACAGTTTCTACATTTGAAGAAGTAACAAAAAAGACACCTGAAAAATCATTACTTGCAAAGAAAAAGAAAAATGCAGGAAGAAACTCATATGGTAGAGTAACTGTTAGACATCAAGGTGGAGGAAATAGACAAAAATATAGAATAATTGATTTTAAACGTAACAAAGATGATATGGTAGCAACTGTCATCGGAATAGAGTATGATCCAAACCGTAGCAGCAATATAGCACTTATCGAATATGAAGATGGAGAAAGAGCATATATAATAGCACCACAAGGATTAACAGATGGAGATAAAGTGGTATCTGGTGCAAAAGTTGATATTAAGCCAGGAAATTGTATGCCAATAGAAAGCATACCAGTAGGTACTTTAATACACAACATCGAATTAAATCCAGGCCAAGGAGCAAAAATGGTAAGATCTGCAGGACAAAGTGCACAACTTATGGCAAAAGAAGGGAAATATGCCCATGTTAGATTACCATCAGGAGAAATGAGACTAGTAGCAGTTAGATGTAGAGCTACAATTGGAAGTATAGGAAATTCAGATCATGAAAATGTAAAACTTCGGAAAAGCTGGTAGAAAAAGACATATGGGAATTAGACCTACAGTTCGTGGTAGCGTTATGAACCCAGTAGATCACCCTCATGGTGGTGGTGAAGGTAGAGCACCAGTAGGTAGACCAGGACCACTTACTCCTTGGGGTAAACCAGCACTTGGATATAAGACAAGAAAGAAACATAAAACTTCTGATAAGTTTATTGTTAAGAGAAGAAAATAAACGATAGATTTTGGAAAACAGCAACGTGTAGGGTGGCGTCCCGCCGTCCATGTCTTAGGAAAAATACCAAAAAGAAAAGAATGTTACAAATAAAGAAAAGGAGGATACAAGACGTATGTCAAGATCAAGTAAAAAAATGCCTTTTGTTGAGCCTAAACTTCTAAAAAGAGTTGAAGTTATGAACGAATCAGGAAAAAAAGAAGTATTAAAAACATGGTCAAGAGCATCAACAATATATCCACAAATGGTTGGACACACAATAGCTGTTCATGATGGTAGAAAACATGTACCAGTATATATTGCTGAAGAAATGATAGGACATAAATTAGGTGAATTTGCTCCAACAAGAACTTTCAAAGGTCATGCAGGAGAAAAAGCATCAAATGTAAAAAAATAGAGAAAGAAATAGAAATTAAGGAGGTTTGGCAAAGATGGAAGAAACAGTTAATATTGAAGCTAGAGCAACTCTTAAATATGCAAGAATTTCTGCTAGAAAAGTAAAAATTGTTGCAGATTTAATAAGAGGTAAAGATGTAAATGAAGCATTAGCAATAGTTAAGTTTACACCAAAAATAGCTTCAGAAACTATTGAAAAACTATTAAAGTCAGCAATTGCAAATGCTGAAAATAACCACAATATGAAAAGCCAAAATTTATATGTTGCTGAAATTTATGCAAATCAAGGTCCAACTTTGAAAAGAATTAGACCTGCAGCTAAAGGTTCAGCAGTAAGAATCAGAAAGAGAACAAGTCATATAACAATAGTATTAAAGGAAAGAGATTAGAAAGGAGGAACAAAAAGACATGGGACAAAAAATGCATCCACATGGATTAAGAGTTGGTGTTATCAAAGATTGGGACTCAAAATGGTATGCTGATAAGAAAAATTATTCAGATTACCTAGTAGAAGATCACAAAATCCGTGAATATGTTAAGAAAAAATTATTCATTAGTGGTATTTCAAGAATAATGATTGAAAGAACTACTAAACTTGTAAAAGTAAATGTTTATACAGCAAAACCAGGATTAGTAATAGGAAAAGGTGGAACTTTAGTAGAAACATTGAAAACTGATTTACAAAAGATGATTGGAAAAGAAATAAAAATTGATATAATCGAGGTTAAAGATGCTGATACTAATGCACAATTAGTTGCAGAAAGTATATGTGCTCAACTAGAAAAGAGAATTTCATTTAGAAGAGCAATGAAACAAGCAATGGCAAAGGCTATGAAAGCAGGTGCTTTAGGAATAAAAACATCTGTATCAGGAAGACTTGCTGGTGCTGATATGGCAAGAACAGAATTCTATAAAGAAGGTACAATACCACTTCAAACTTTAAGAGCAGATATAGACTATGGTTTCTATGAAGCAGATACAACTTATGGAAAAATAGGTGTAAAAGTTTGGATATATAAAGGAGAAGTTCTTCCTACTAAAAAAACAGCTAAAGCAGAAGGAGGAGAAGAATAATGCCATTAATGCCAAAAAGAACAAAATATAGAAAAATGCAAAAAGGTAGAAATAGAGGTAAAGCAACTCGTGGTGTAACTGTAACAGATGGAGAATATGGATTACAAGCAACAGGAGCCGCTTTAATCAAATCTAACCAAATAGAAGCAGCACGTATTGCTATGACTCGTTACATTAAAAGAGGTGGTCAAGTTTGGATAAAAATATTCCCAGATAAACCAGTTACTAAAAAGCCAGCTGAAACTCGTATGGGTAAAGGTAAAGGAGCTCCTGAATATTGGGTAGCAAGAGTAAAACCAGGAAGAGTAATGTTTGAAATATCTGGCGTTACAGAGGATATAGCAAAAGAAGCTTTAAGACTTGCAGCAAACAAATTACCAGTAAAAACAAAGTTTGTAGCAAGAGAAAATAACGTAGGTGGTGGTGAGTAAGATGAAGATTAATAAAATAACTGAAATGTCTTCACCAGAACTTGAAAAAGAATTAGGTGAATTAAAAACTGAATTGTTTAAATTAAGATTTAGCCTAGCAACAAGTGGATTAGATAATCCTATGAAAATAAAAGAAGTAAAAAAAGATATTGCTAGAATAAATACTGTATTAAGACAAAGAGAACTAGAAACTGCTAAGAAAGGAGCACAAGACTAATGGAAAGAAACCTTCGTAAAGTTATGGTTGGTACAGTAACCTCAGACAAAATGGATAAGACAGTAGTTGTATCAGTTGAAACAAGTGTTAGACACAAAACATATAAAAAGACTATGAAGAGAACATATAAATTAAAAGCTCATGATGAAAAAAATGAATGTCACATTGGAGACAGAGTAAAAGTAATGGAAACAAGACCTTTATCTAAACAAAAAAGATGGAGAGTTGTTGAAA
>CANSWM010000084.1 GCA_947650745.1 uncultured Clostridium sp.
TTTATTCTTTTAAATAGTTCGTTTTTTTCTTCATTTGATAGTACAGGTAATTTTGATGTGTTGACTCCACATATTTCAACCTTCTTTATCAAATAAAAAACCTCCTTAACAATTTCTAAGTGACGATGTCACAAAGAAATTGTAACATTCGCCATATTTCTCTCGTAAGAAAGTTTCTTCACTATCGCTTGAAACTTTCAAACGATAGAAAAAACCTCCTTTGGAAATAATATCTGTTATTCTCATTATTTCCAAATTGAGTTTTTTTTATGCAAATTTAGATGCTTAACTATTTTTCACTTAATTTAGATTTTGCCTAAAATTTGACATTAAATTAGAATTATGTTAATATGAGATTATGTTAATATTTTTAATTCTTAAATCAGCTCATTGCTGAAATAAACTTTAAAGGAGAAGAAAAAGATGACATCAAATGAATTGTTCGCACTGTTAGCTCCCAAATGTGCCATTGCCACATTATCGATTAATGCTGCATTGGTTGCCGTATTTTGTTTACGGAACAGGAAAATCATAAAGGAACGTCAAACGTGGCTGCATGGAATAATTTATTTATTTTGCAGTAATGCTATTCTTTCATGCATATTTATGATTTTTGGGTTTTTCTTAGCACCAACTACAATTATAGAAAGGACGGTAATTTTAAAACCTGAAGTAATTAAAGTACCTAAGATCATAAAAGAAGAAAATATAATAGAAGTGCCCTCTATTATGTTGCCGCTTACCCCTGAAGGTTCACAAGCAGTTCTCATTGATACTACTTCAATTGAAATTGAGCCATTTATGAGAGATTTTTATGGCGAAAATGTCTACTTTTTTAATAACAGACAAGATGCTACTTTTTTGCTTAAAGCAGACGGCGTTGAAAATTATAGTGGCTTGGATATTTCTCAAATAGAATATTGCGAAATTAGCGGAAGCATGTTACTCCAATTAGATGAATTAGGTTTTGAAACGATTTGGCTATTTTCAAATTTATCTCATATTGAACTTATGCCCACTAATTGTAATGTGATTTTATACTCTCCCTGTCAATTAAATGCAGAGCAAATCACAAAGCTAAAGGCAAACTGTAAGATTACTATTATTTCTGTGGAAACAATTGATTAGGAGGTATTATATGAATAGCAAAAAAACAAGTTCTATCAAAATAATACTCATTGGATGGGGAATGACCGCCTTTACATTATTTGGCTCAATATTTCTTTCGATGATAAATAAAGTTGAAGAAAACGTAACATATGTTAAATCTGAACCAATTTATGAGACTGTTGATGAAATTGTACCAGTAGATGTCTATAAACAAGAGGCTCCGGTCTTTCCAATAAAGGCAACTGGCAAAGAGCTTATACTTTTGGATAAATCTGGTTCCATGAAGGATTTCGTAAGCAGCGTTTATACTTCAAACATCTCATTTTTCACTAAACACGATGTATGGGCATTCGACACCAATGTATATCAAGATGTAGATGTTGAGGCCATTGAATTTGGAGGAGACACTAATATTTTTCAGGCAATTAATATGGCTGCTGAGCAAGGCTATGATACTATATGGCTATGCTCTGATTTGGAACACAACTCTGGGGAAATAGCGCTTTTGGATATGTGTGAGGAAATTACAATTATTGTGTATTCACCAAAGATATTAGATAGCGAAAAATCTCAAAAATCAGTTGAAGAATTAAAAAAGTGCAACACAAAAGTCATCACAATATCATAGTTTGGTATTGCAAAATCTAGAGCAACCAGCTGCATGCAAGTTGGTTGCTCTAACTCTTTATTTTTGTTTTAAATAAATTAGCGTTATACCTTTGTTAAATGGTATAACTTTCTTTTCTATTCTTTTGTGCTTAAACTCTTTTCTTACCATATTAAGTATAATTTGTCCTTGTCTATAACCATGAACAACAACAATTTCTTTAATTTTATCTTCTGCTGTATCTATTGTATGTTCAAGAAAAAATCTTGCTTCATCTTTTTGCATATTATGCAGGTCAAGCACTATTCTTTGGCTATCTGTTATAAACATATCATCAAACATTATACTTCCTCCTTAGCTTTAGATTATAGATAAAGAATAGAGGTAACTCTTTTTTTATAAAAGTTCCTCTATCTTTCTATTTTCGTATTTAAATCAATTTTATATATAAAAGATTGAAAGTGCAACAGCTAAAACTGCAAAAGCAATTCCAAGTGCGATAGTCCATCTTTTCATTCTTCCTTCTTTAGTTCTACCTTTATTTTGATTATAAAAATTATTTGTACTAGAACCAGTTATTGTTCCTGAAGCACTTGACCCATCTTTTGTTTGAATTAGTGTAAGTACTATTAGTGCGAATGTTACAATCACATATATAACTAATAATATATTTTTTACAATATCCATTTAAAACAATCCTTTCTTACGAACTATAAATGTAATCTATATTTTAACATAATAAGCTAATAATTGCAACATTTTTCGTATTATTTTTTCTTGCTCCTTAATTAGCTAATAAAAAGCTTATGATAAATTTTCTTGCCCTTTTTCAAAATTGCATATCCATCCTTAAAATCACTTTCAGATAATTTGTAATTAACATCTGTAATCTTCTCATCATTTAAAGAAACTCCACCTTGCTCTATAAGTGTTCTTGCTTGCCCTTTTGATGGAGCAATACCTGCAATTATAATTGCTTCTACAAGTGTAATATCTGCAGTACTTACTTCAGTTTTAGGCATATTTTCTAAATTACCTTGACCTTCAAACAAAGCCTTCGCAGTCTCTTCTGCCTTAACAGCCTCTTCTTCTCCATGAATAAGTTTAGTAATCTCAAACGCAGCCACCTTTTTAGCTTCATTTATATTCTCATCTTTTAAACTAGATAACCTTTCAACCTCATCATTTGGTAAAAAAGTTAACATATTTAAAACCTTTCTAACCTCAGTATCACCAATATTTCTCCAATATTGATAAAACTCATAAGGAGATGTTCTATCAGGATTTAGCCATAAAGCACCCTTTTCAGTCTTACCCATCTTCTTACCTTCAGCAGTTGTAAGAAGCTTAAAAGTAAGTCCAAAAGAATCATCCGCGCCAACCTTTCTAATAAGATCCACACCACCAATTATATTAGACCATTGGTCATTACCACCAATTTCTATCTTACAATTATACTTATCATGCAAATACAAAAAATCATAACTTTGCATTAACATATAACCCATCTCAAAAAAAGTCAACCCAGTATCAAGCCTTGCCTTATAACATTCAGCAGCAAGCATCTTATTTACAGAAAACAAAGTACCAATATCCCTCATAAAATCTATATAATTCAAATCAAGTAGCCAGTCAGCATTATTAACAATAATTGCAGCATTCTCTCCTTCAAAAGACACAAACCTCTCAGCTTGTCTCTTTATACAAGCCACATTATTATCAATAGTCTCCCTTGTCATCATCTTTCTCATATCAGTCTTACCAGATGGGTCTCCGATACTTGCAGTACCTCCACCCATAAGTATTATAGGCCTATGCCCAGCCTTTTGAAGCCTCGACGCCACCATCAAAGCAACAAAATGTCCAATATGCAAACTATCCGCTGTTGGGTCTATCCCTATATAAAATCTAACACTCTCTTTTTGTAGTAATTCTCTCATTTCCTTTTCATGCGTTAATTGCTCTATGTATCCTCTATCTTCTAATTCTTTTAATATATCAGTCATTTTTATAACGTTAGCATACAACTTAGCTAACATATCCCCCTTTCCTACGTGCGTTATTGCTATTATATAATGTTTTTGTAGAAAAGTAAAGGTTTGGTGAAACTATTTTAGGGAAATGTGGTAATCAGCACCGATTGGTTCCAGGAGCTGTAATCGTGCAGGATGTCAGAGGGATAGAAACTAGGGGACGAAGCGCATACGCAGGGCTACTCTCGGCACCGTGCGAGTAGAAAGTGCTGCCACTGTTCACGCCTCCCGAAAGCACATACTGCAAGCCGAAGAAGCAAAGGCTAGATCCCAAATTGACATAGCGGGAAGACAGCCAGTATATTGGGTATTTATTTCCATTATTTATTATTAAATCATAATATTTTCCGTCCTTCCATTCTGTCTCTTTTGCACTTGATGAATAACTATGATACCAATATGACAGTCTAAATGTCTCCTGCTCTGTTCCTCCACTACTTCCTGTTACCCACTCTCTTTGCTTACTTCTTTCATTAAATGGTACTGCTTCTTCTCTTTCATAACTATTCCAATAGTTTGTATACTTTGACCATTCTGCTGTATATGTCTTTGTCTCTCCATATGTCGCTGTTCCATTATTGTATGTTGTCCAGTCATATGTTGTTACTTTTTCCACATCTTCTATCTTCAAGTTTCTTACTTCTATTTCTCTATATTCACTATTCATATAATTCGCTTTACATATTCCGTCTAGCAATCCTACTCCATTGTTATATCCATTACTGTCTCTTAAGTTAAGTTTATAGCTAGTAGGGTTATCTGATATTAGTAGTAATTTACCATCTTCTACTCCAAATACTCTCCACTT
>CANSWM010000085.1 GCA_947650745.1 uncultured Clostridium sp.
TTTTGATTTAAGTCATAATTTAAATGCGACTTTGAAACATCAATATCCTTGTTTGAATGATTTTCTGTTTTTCTGTCTAAATGATTACTTAATCCTTGAATTCCACCCCTAGTATATTTCGCCACATGAGCCATAAAAAACACCCCCATAAATATAAATCTCAAATTAACTTTAACACACCAAATTTATTTTGGTATAGCCCGTTATACCAAAATAAATTTTGGACGGGCTCTCTCGAGGAGGTCTTGCAGACGGCTAGTCGGCTTTTCAAGCCGAGTATCAGCGACCCCATTGGGTCAATTAGCTGATACGATTTGAGGTTTTCGTGATCTCCAAAAATTGTCGCCCCTCAAACCTCAAAATAAAAAAGCCCCCTTCGACTTTCGTCAGGGGACTTTTATCACTAAAAATTATTATTTTTTAAAAAATTTTTTATAACCCACTTTTTAGCAAGATAAGCGATTAGTAATAATATAACGCCAATGAAATTTAAATAAATACCTAGATTATCAGGTAATATCAACAACAATAATGAACTTAAAGTCATTATTGTTGTGTCAAATAACAACAATAACACTGATTGTTTTTTATATGCCTCTTCACAAAAAAGCACAAAAGCTAAAAATAACAACCCTATCGCTCCTAAAGAAATTAATATATATGGGGAAGTCATCATTAAAGTTGCACTAATCCATATACCGTAACCTAAAATATTTTTATTGGATATATCCATAATCACTCAACTCACTTAAAATGTTCCTGATACAATATTTGGAAAAGCACCATTCATTTCTGCACCAATATATACACCTTGCCCATTAGCACTCGCTTGTAATATTTGATACACAAAATCATTTAAACCTGGCAATCCTATAATTCCTAAAGCTGCTATTACCGCCCCACCAACAGGTCCTGTAGTAAAAGTGCCTAATGAAGTTAAAGCTGCATATACCGCTGCAGGTCCTGCAACAGCTGCTCCATATAAAGTGGCTACTACATCTTGATGATGAAACCAAACTTTCCCACTATGGACAGCTAATCTAAATGGAGAAGAGGACTGTTTAACATTCTCTTTAGGCATTGGAATAGCTCTCTCTAATGTACTATAAACCGTTTGTAGTCCTTCTTCATTATTCGAATAAATTTTTCCTAGTTCTTGATCAGATAATGATATTTTTAAATTTTGATTTTCATCAAAATAAAAATATTCAAATACTGGTTCTAAATCTCTGACTACTTCCAATTGAGCGTTAGTAACAACGTTATCTTTTTGCATAACACTTTCATTTTGAACGTTTCCGCTTGCTTGCACTTGTGTATCAACAAATATTGCTGAAGCGATAGGTGCTAGTGTTAAAACTGAGGCACCGACAATTAGACTTTTCTTGAAATTCATACTATCTCCTCCTAAGTTTTCCGAATAACTTGTTGTCTATATTTCTAACCTAACAAAAAATAAAGGCGGTTTCAAAAAATATGTTTTAAGTTAATGCTGTGTAACAGCAAGCACAGTACTTGTACGTACAAAAATAAAAAATAGTATATTCTCTATCGAAAATTTTTGCTTATTTTTTAAATTATTTTGGGAAAATCCCAATCCCTTTTGAACAGAACGAAAGCCGATTTAGAAAAAGGGCGCACTTATACATCACTTTTCAAGTCATGTTATTTTCTTCGAAAAGCGTGCGCAAAAAAAGCCCCCTTAGACTTTTCTGTCAGGGGGCTTTTTATTATTAAGGATTATTAATTTTATCGATAACTCTTCTTAAATATTTAACTAACCAGACAAAAAAGATAACTAAAGTAATAGTAAATACAAAACTCATTATCATTTTAAACACCTACCAAGTATAAGTAATTTCTCTACACTTATAAGTTATCATAGTTAGAAAGCGTTTTCCAATAGTGTACTTTTATAAGCTATTTATCAGAACTCAGTCAGGAGAATTTTACTATACAAATCTACCTAGATAGTCTTTAGCAGCTTTTTTAAAATAGCCAACAGGGTGTTTATAGCGTTGTTTCGCAACATATGAAATATGCTTTTCGACAGTCTCTAGGGTCGCTCTATCAGCAAGTTGTTGGTATAGCGGATAAACCTCTAGTTTAAACTGTTCAATCAATTCATGATCATGCGCTGATAGCACCCCATAATTGATCAACCATTCAGTGAATTTATTCTCGTATTTTGGCGCATATTCTTGTGGTTTATCGTCATATTTATTTTCTAACCAAGGCTCAGCGTGTTCAGGTTGCCAAGTAAATAGGTAGCCAGTTACAGGGTTTCCACGTGTATTTCTTTTTATTTTCTTAACTTTTAAACTTTTAAAAAAAGGGCTTAATTCTTGTAAAGTAGGTTTGATTATAGCCCTATCAATTTCACTGGGGCCATAATACTTTGGCATATCTAGAAGTACTTTAAATTCTTCAATTTTAAATTCTTTTTTACCAATTGTGCGCCATTGTTTCAATAAGCGATACATTGTCTTTGCATAGGTGGAACGTATTGCTGTAAATTCTGCAAGTTCATATGTCGTAAAATTTGCACTCAATTTATTTAAGATATATTCAAAATTATTAGATAATTCTATTTCTACTGTTTTATCTTTCAAATCGACTTCAAACCAATTAAATAAGGTCATCGCTCTAATTTTATAATCAGTCTTTTCAACATAATTCAATTGAGTAACTTTTCTAGCAACATTCTCCATAGTATCTTCCCATCTTTGATTATGCTTTTTTGAAAAATTACTTAACTCTTTTAATTCATAAGTATCAAAATAAAGACGAGTAGTACCATGTTCTCTAGCCTTAGATAGTATCGAAAAGAAAAAATTCATTTCTTCAGATGTCCATTTACGCATTATCATACTGTTTAAATCATTATGATGCTTCACTACTTCATTTCTCATAAAGAACTCCTTAAACTCTTTTCTTTATAATAATGGAAAAGTATTAAAAAGAAAAGAGTTTTATTTATTCTTTAAAAGCTACATTTGTTCTTTAT
Organism: uncultured Clostridium sp.; assembly: GCA_947650745.1. Taxonomy (GTDB): domain Bacteria; phylum Bacillota; class Clostridia; order TANB77; family CAG-508; genus JAAWPK01. Next base: position 3,008 of record CANSWM010000085.1, read on the forward strand.
AAGAGCTACATTTGTTCTTTATGAAGCTACATTTGTTCTTTATGAAGCTACATTTGTTCTTTATAAAGAGGCCTTATCCTTACTCTCCCAAGGGCTAAAAATCGTCTAAACATATATCTAAACATTATCTAAACATAGATATATTAAACATTTATCTATTTATCGTATTTTGGTTGAACAGAATTTTGATAAAAAACTATAAAAAAGAGAATAGAAAAAACAAAAAGGAAGCCTTGCTGACGCAAGCCATTAAAAAAAAGGGGCAAAGCCCCTTAAACCCCTTATTTTCAAGAAAAAGGGGGGTGTCGTAGTACCCCCCAGAAGTTGGTCGATTTTTTCAAAATCTCCCCCCAGTTCATTTCCCAATTTCTAAAACAATAAAACCGTGGGCTTTGCCCACACCCACAAACGCAATGCGTTTGATCATGCCTCTGAAAAGTGAGTGAACAGTCATACCTGTTGGCTTTTCTGTCGGTTTGCAAAAGCTAATTTACTCAAAAAGGCTATGCAAGGGTAAACGTTGCTCACGTTGTTCGCCCTTGCATAGCCTTATTTCGCAAATTTTAACGCTTATGCCGACGAAAAGACCTAACAGGTATAAATATACTCGAATTGATTTAAAACGTCTTAAAACGAAAATATGAGCTTCTAACGACCTCTTTCGAGGTCATCTCCACTTCTCTCTTGTACTTTTTCTTGCTGATGTGTTTTAAATTTCTCAAAAATATCAATGCCTAGTGTTTTCTGCACAAAGTCACTCACATAGCTAGTAAATTGCTTTAATACACTTAATTCTTGCTTAGTCGTTTTTAACGTTTTTGCTGTTTCTTGATATTTCGTCATGTACATTAAGCGTTCTTGATATTCTCCGTCTGCTTTCCTTTTTGCTACTTGTAGTTCCTTTTTCGCAACTGGCATGTACCGATAGGCCTCTTTCAACGTCTCAAAGTCATCTTTTGCCACTTTCACGTAGCCAGTATCGATTTCTTCTCGCTTCAGCAAGCCGATTTTCTCTTTGATTGGTTTACTATCAATGCGTGTGGTTTCAACTTTTTGCTTTACGCTCTCGTACTGCACATAGTCCTGCTTTAGCGTATCTGTTTGACTTATCAGTGTTTCTTTACGGTCGTCCAAATCTTTAAGTTCCTGTTTTAAGGCTTTTTCACGCAGTTGTAGCTGTTTTAATTCTTCAACCGTATCAACACCCACCGTTTGTCCGTTGACGACACCACGCTCATATATTTGTGGAATTTCAGCTTGTAAGTATTGATCCAGTTGCTCATGAAATTTCTGTAAGTGATTGCGATTTAACACAATTTTTGCCGATACTTTTTCTCGCCCTTTCTTGTTGTCATAAACCACAGGAATAAACGCATAGTGCATGTGCGGTGTGGTTTCGTCCATATGTACGTTTGCCGATATATTATTTTCTTCGCCATACTGCTTATCTAAAAAATCTTTCGTTGCTTGAAAAA
>CANSWM010000086.1 GCA_947650745.1 uncultured Clostridium sp.
TGTGCTATAATATATTTATAAATACCTATTTTGGTAAAGTCTTACATATACGATTTTACCCAAGCTATTGGCTTGAATTGTAACAAAAGTTATTATTTGAGCCACTAGCAGTGGCTCAAATTGTATATAGAACTTCCACTCATTTCGTTTGGACTTTCTAGCTTATGTGCAATTAAAATAGAGATTACATAGAAAGGAAAAATGAGAAATGAGAAAATCAAAGCAACAAGTCGCATTTCCACGGTGGCGGTGGAGGTTGTTAAGACTAGATGGGGAGATTTCAGTAATCTCCTTTTTCTATGTTCATATATATTTTAAGTGTTGCATATCGTGCAACATTTTATGCTTTTTGTTATTTTTTGTCATTTATAGTTCATTTTTGATATAAAATCACTTGAAAAATGCTTATTTTTAATATAAAAGTTGCACTTCGTGCAATTATTGTTGCATTATATGCAACTTTACTATCTTTTGAATAGTTTACATAATCAAGATATAATATATCTATAAAGTTATTAAACTAATAGAAAGGATAGTATATGAAAAGTGTGTATGATACTTGTACTAAAGATAAAGTAAAAGTTTCATATTCACTTTATGCTATGCTTTTTGAATTAGGTCTATGTCCTAGTAGTAAAGGTACAATTTATTTAAAAGAATTGATAGAATACATTATTTATAATAATTTATATGATTATTCCTATAAAGAAGTATTAGAATTATTTATCAGTAAAAAGCATTACGAATTAAAAAATATAAAAAATAATATTAAGAACGCTTTATATAGAATTGATTATTCAAAAGCCAAAAGAAACTTTAAAAAGTATTTAGATTTAGAATTTGACATTTACTATCTTTCCCCAAGCAATTTTATTAATATTGTTGCATTAAGATATAATGATTAAATAACTGCTAAAAATAAAATTAGCAGTTATTTTTTTTGTTAAGTAAAATAGATTTACACTTGAACCATTTTGAGATAGTTTGATACTTTTTACTTTTATAAGTCTAATGCCGTGTTACACTAAAATCAGTTCGAACGACTATGATTTCTAGAAATCAAATTTTTAAAAGGAGATTTCAAAAAATGAAAAATCAAAAAAGAGTTAAAACTGATTTAACAAAGCTTTCAAAAGATATTCAATTACCTAATGAAGAAGTTAGAAAAATAGTTACAGAAAGCTACTCACAAAAACTTATGAACGAAGCTGATAATCTTGATACAGATATTAACCATCTTGAAAATATTTTTTCTAATGAAACTAACTATTTAGCAATGAAACTTGTCCCATTGCTTGAAAGAAAAGTGTTGTACTTATCATATATTGAAAATGCTAAATTAAATGACATTTGCAGAAGATTAAAATTGCAGAAAAAAGAAGTTATTACTTTACGAAACAAGGCTATAACACATTTTAAGAATAATTTAACCACCTTGAATAAAATAACACTTATCAAGAAAGGTGGAAAAAGTTAATGAAAACCAAAAAGAAATATGAGAACAAAATTGTTGAAAAGTCAAGAAATACTGCACCTATTAGAGTTTTATATAAAAAAACAGGACGACCACCTGAAACAAAAATTATTGATAATGTATTTAAACTAAAAAAAGCTATTGTAAAAAGAAATCTTGATATTATTCCCTATGAAAAACTTTATATTATCTGTAACAATAGAAAATCAATGCCTAATGCAAAATCAAATATTATTTTAACTTTTAGCAGTATTTATGGAGATTTAATACTTGTTGATATAGACAAAAAACAAAGAAAATTTAAAGGCTTATCGCAAGAAGATATTATATGGTATTCACAAGATTTAATAAAGAAAGTACCTAATACTTTATCACCTACTAAAAAGCCTATTAAACAACAATTTACAAAAGTTTATGAACGAGATATTGAAAGAGATAATAGTAGTAAATTAAATAATTCTAACTTTGAAAAAGTTTTAATTAGCCTACTTTTCAATATAGAAATGACTTTATCTACTCTATTAGGAAATGGAGATAAAAAATGAATAAATACGAACTTCAAAAAAGAATAGATGGACTAAACGAATATATGTTATCTGATAGTGATAAAAAGCTACTAATGTTAAGTATTTCAAGTGATTATACATATAACAAAGCTATTGCTTTAGTTAAAAAAGAACATACAAACAAAGACTGGTATTCAGTTGATAATAAAAACTGTTTTAAAACTTGGAACGAAGCAGAAGCTTTTATAGATGGCTTATGTTTAGCCAAAAATACAAATTTTAATGATAATGAAAGATAAAAGGTATAAATATGAATAGTATAAATGAAAATGTAAAAGTAATTGATACTAAAGATAATAGAAAATATACATTACAAGAACTAATGATTATAGAAGCAATTAAAAAAGTGCAAAATCCATTTAATAATTTAACCGTACAAGACATTGCTAAAGATTTAAAAATTGGCGAAAATATGGCTTATACAATTTTTAAGCGTGATGATTTTCCATCAATAAATATTGGTAGGTGTTGGAAAATATCTCTTATCTCATATCTTCTATGGAAAACACAAAAAAGGATTTAGAATAACATAGCTAGAAAAAAGAATTCTGGAATTGGAAGTGTATATTATAATAAAGAAAGAAAAAATTGGATAGCTTCTTATAATGTAATTGATACAGAAACAGAAAAAGACAAAAGAGTAAGAAAAACTTTTCAAACTGAAGAAGAAGCTGAAAGATATTTAAAAATAATACAATATCAAAAAGGCAATGAGATTTTTATTAAAAACAATAGTATTCCCCTATTTGAGCTAATGAAACTTATTAGACAAAAGAAACTTGATACAAACCAAATAGGAAAAGTAGCTTATAATAGATTACAGTCTACCTTAAATGTAATAGATAAAAGCGAAGTAGTGCATAAAGATATTAATAATATTACAGCAGAAGAATTACAAGACTATTTTAACACTTTAACCTTTTATAGCAATTCATATATTAAAAAAATTATTGAGCAATTTACGCAGTCTTTTAGATATGCTATGAACAAAGGATTTTTACTTGCTAATCCTATGTATGATACTATTGTTCCAAAAAGTACAAGACAAGATAAAGTAATCCGTGCTTTAGATTTAGAAGAACAACAAAGACTTACAAGATATCTAGTTAATTCCTCTACTGATTTTGAGCCTTATAAAACAGCCTTTTTCATAGAAATGTTTATGGGATTAAGAATTGGAGAAGCACTAGCTTTGAAAAAAGAAGATATTGATTTATACCATAACTTAATTCATATAAATAAGACTATGACAAAAGATGGAGATGGTAGATTAATTATTGGAGATGACCCTAAAACTAAAGCAGGTATAAGAGATGTCCCTATTCCTAAAAATATAAAAAGAGAAATAATAAATCAATTAAAACTTGCAAATACACATAAAGATGGATTATTATTTGTTTCAAATGCTGGTGGATATGCAGACCCATCTAATGTAAATGGTGTTTTAAAAAGAATATGTAGAAATCTTGATATAAATGATGTTACTTCACATAGTCTAAGACACACCTTTGCAACAAGATGTATTGAAGCAGGTATGAGAGCAGTTGCTCTACAAAGGCTTATGGGACATAGTGATGTTACTGTAACTCTTAATATATACACTTCTGTATTTCATAAATACAAAAATGCCGAACTTGAAAAAGTTAATAATTATTATATGAGTAATGAGATATTTAGTAATGAGCCAAAAATGCTTGAGAGTGAACAAGAATTTAGACAAAATGATAATGGACAACAGTTCGATTATCCTGATTATGAAATGGAATTATAAAAAATAATTAATTTATATGAAAATTGTCAACAGCAATTTGTTGACAATTTTCATACTTATTGATTTATAAAGCTTTTTTACTATTCTTTCTTTTTTTAACTTTGGTCTTAAAAAATCGCATTTTTTGTGGACTAAATTGTTGACAAAAATGCAAAAATTCATAAAAAATCATAGAGTGGTACAAAATAAAATAACTGTTAGAATTGGCTATTTATAGGCATTTGTTTAGTGATACAAAAAAATATAAAAAGACACAAAAAGGTTGATTTTGTGCCTTGCTTGGTGGAGATGAGGAGAGTCGAACTCCTGTCCAATAACACTTCCATATAAACTTCTCCGAGTGCAGTTTATTAATGGAAAATTCCCAAAAATTCAAGTTAATAAACAAACTTTAAATTTTTAGTAGTTTCAAAAATATACCCACTATTGTAGAAACATTAATAGCTTTGTTTCCTACGAAAGTATACGCCCTAACTAAAAACCGTAGGCATTCTTATCAGGACGTAGCCGCGCTTAGGCAGCTAATGCTAATTCTCTATTATCAGCGTTTATTTTAGTTTTCGTCTTTTTAAGGTGGCCAGACGAACCCACCACTCGCTATTTATATTTCTATGTTACTGTCGAAACCAAATACATCCCCAT
>CANSWM010000087.1 GCA_947650745.1 uncultured Clostridium sp.
TCTAATGAAATAGCATTTCCAAGACAAATTGCAATGTATCTTTGTCGTGAACTTGCAAAAATGCAATACAAAAATATAGGTAATAATTTTGGAAAAAGAGACCATTCAACAGTTATGCATGCTTGTAATAAAATCGAACAAGAGATAAAAGAAAATAAAGATACATTCTCTCATGTGGATAGTTTAAAAAATATAATTTTAAGACCAAAAGAATTGTAATTGAAAGAAATTAGTAAACTTTTGTAAAAATAATGTTTGTAAAAAAATTTTTCAAAAAAGTATATTCAATTTCTACTTACGGAAAGGGCACATTAGTTATACACATAACTTTGTGAATAACTTGTTTAAACTATGTTGAAAACATAGTTGTCCACTTTTTAAATTTTTGTATGTGGAAATTTTTCAAAGTTATAAACAAGTTATAAACATCATTTTTACTTACGGATATCTGGTCAAAAGTTAATTTTCCACACAATCCACACGCCTACTACTACTACTACTAAAAATATTAAATAATTATAAAGGAGGAAAAATCCCATGAAATTTGTCTGTGAAAAAACAAATTTACTTAAAGCTATTAATTCCGTAGTAAAAGGAGTATCTTCTAAAACTACAATGCCTATATTAGAAGGAATCCTTATTCAAACAAATGATAAACAAATCAAGTTAACTACATATGATTTAGAATTAGGTATAGAATATGTAATCGACTGTGAAGTAATAGAACAAGGAAGTACAGTAGTTACAGCTACAATGTTTAGTGAGATTATAAGAAAGTTACCAGATACAGAAATAACAATAACACTGGATGAAAAAGAATTACTTGTTATAGAATGCGAAGGTTCTTTATATAAACTTGCAACTATGAATCCAATAGAATTTCCAGAACTTCCAGTAATTGATGAAGAAAATTCAATATCTTTAGAACAAAATACTCTAAAAGATATGATAGGAAAAACGATATTTGCAGTAAGTACAGAAACACATAGACCTATATTTACAGGTTGTTTGTTTGAAATAAAAAATAACAAATTAAATGTAGTAGCAGTTGATGGATATAGGTTAGGATGGAAAAGTAAATTTTTATCAGAGCAAATAAATGATTTTAAAGTTGTAATACCAGGAAAAACATTAAGTGAAGTAAATAAAATAATTTCAGATTCGTTTGACACAATAAAAATAAGTGTAGCAAAAAATCAAGCATTATTTGAAATGGAAAATTGCAAAATTGTTACAAGACTATTAGAAGGAGAATTCTTAGATTATGAAAAAGTAATACCAAAGGCTTGGGAAACTAGAATAAGAGTAGCCAAAAAAGAAATACAAGAATGCTTTGAAAGAGTAAGCTTAATATCAATGTCTTCAATTGAAAAAGAAAGAAAATATCCAGTAAAAGTCTGGATAGATATAGGGAAAATAGTAATATCATGTAAAAACCAAGCAGGAGATGCAAAAGAGGAACTATTTTTAACAACAGAAGGAAAAAATTTAGAAGTAGGATTTAACCCAAAATATTTCTTAGATGCATTAAAAGCAATTGATGATGAAGAAGTTTTTGTAGAATTTGGAAGTAGTCTTTCACCATCAATAATAAAGTCAGTAGAAGATACAGGAGATTATGTATATATGATTTTACCAATAAGGATACAAGAATAAAAGAGGATAAAGATGTACATAGAAAAAATTAAACTTCAGAATTTTAGAAATTATGAAGAACAGGAAATAAATTTTGATAAAAACATAAACATATTTTATGGAAATAATGCACAAGGAAAGACAAATATTTTAGAAGCAATATATATATCTGCAATAGGAAAATCATATAGAACAAATAAAGATAAAGAACTTATAAAAGAAAATTGTGATTTTGCAAAAGTTCAAACTGAATTTTCTAAAAAAGATAGAAAAGGAAAAATAAGTGTAAATATTTCTGATAAAAAAGAGCTTTTAGTAAATGAAATAAAACTAAAAAAAATGAGTGAAGTATTGGGAAACGTAAATGTAGTTTTATTTAACCCAGATGATATAAATATTTTCAAAGAAAGTCCATCTAGAAGAAGAAAAATAATAGATATAATGATAAGTCAGCTTAGGCCATCGTATGTATATAATTTAAATATGTATAGTAAAGTATTAGAGCAAAGAAACAATTATTTAAAGCAAATAAAATATGATGGAAAACCTGAAGAAATGTTAGAAATATGGGAAATTAAACTTGCAGATTACAGCCATATAATAAATTCGTACAGAAAAGAATTTGTAGAAAAAATAAAGAAAAAGATAACTACAATACATAGTAAAATAACAAATAATAAAGAACAAATTGAAATAGAATACATATCAGATTTTATAAAAAAAGAAGAATTTCTAAACAAAATGCAAAAAAATAGGAAAATAGATATTGCTAGAGGATTTTCTGGAAATGGAATACATAGAGATGATTTAAAAATATTTATAAATAAAAAAGAACTTCGGGATATATGGCTCACAAGGTCAACATAGAAGTGCAATTCTTTCTATAAAACTTAGTGAACTTGAAATAATAAAAGAAGATATAGATGAAAACCCAATTTTATTACTTGATGATTTTATGTCAGAGCTAGACAAAGAAAGAAGAGAAAGATTCTTAGAAGATGTAAAAAATACACAAATAATTATAACATGTACAGATAAATTAGAACTAAAAAATGAAAACAAAAAAATATATTTTGTAGAAAATCGGAAATGTAAAATAAAAGACTTGATTTTTATCTAATAAAAATAATATAATGTAAAAGATGTAAAAAACAATTAGACTTAAGATACTAGGAAGGAAAGGTGTAAACAATGGATAAAGTAAAACACGAATATGGAGCAGAACAAATACAAGTATTAGAAGGATTAGAAGCTGTTAGAAAAAGACCAGGAATGTACATAGGAAGTGTTTCTGTAAGAGGACTACATCATTTAGTTTATGAAATTGTAGACAATAGTGTTGATGAAGCATTAGCTGGATATTGCAAAAATATTAATGTTACGATAGAAGAGGGAAATATAATATGTGTAGAAGATGATGGAAGAGGAATACCTGTTGAAAAACATGCAAAAACTGGTATTTCCGCTGCAGAAACTGTTTATACAATATTGCATGCAGGTGGAAAATTTGGAGGAGATAGTGGATACAAAGTATCAGGAGGATTGCATGGAGTTGGTTCTTCCGTAGTAAATGCATTATCTGAATGGACAGAAGTCACAATTCAAAGAGATGGTGGAATTTATGAAATGTCATTTGAAAGGGGTAAAACAGTAAAATCACTTACAAGAGTTGGAAATTCAGATAAAACAGGAACCAAAGTAAGATTTTTAGCAGATGATACAATATTTGAAACAACAGAATATGAATATGAAGTACTTGAAAAAAGATTAAGAGAAATGGCATTTTTAACAAAAGGACTTAGAATAACAATAGAAGACAAAAGAATACCTAAAAAAGAAGAAACAGGAGAAATAGAAGAAAATGAAGAAGAAGTAGCAAAACAAAAAATAAAAAAAGCAGACTTTTGCTTTGAAGGTGGACTTAATTCTTTTGTTGAATATTTAAATAAAAATAAAGAAAAAATACATGAACTTCCAATATATATAGAAAAAGATGGGGAAGTTCCAATGGAAATTGCAATACAATATACAACAGCATATTCTGAAAATATATATACATTTGTCAATAACATAAATACAATAGAAGGTGGAACACATTTAGAAGGATTTAAAAGAGCAGTAACAAAAGCATTTAATGATTATGCAAGAAGTCATGGAATACTAAAAGAAAAAGACCCTAACTTAGTTGGAGAAGATATAAGAGAAGGTATGACAGCGGTTATATCAGTAAAAGTAAAAGAACCACAATTTGAAGGACAAACAAAAACAAAACTTGGAAACAGCAATGTAACAGGATATGTTTTAAATGCTGTAAATGATGCTTTAAGTTCTTTCTTAGAAGAAAACCCAAGTGTTGCTAAAGCAATTCTTGAAAAATGTATAAGTGCTTCACGTGCAAGAGAAGCTGCAAGAAAAGCAAGAGAACTTGTAAGAAAGAAAAATTCAATGGAAGGTTCAACACTTCCACGGAAAACTTGCAGACTGCAGTAGTAAAAATGCAGAAGAATGTGAAGTATATATAGTCGAGGGAGACTCAGCAGGAGGAAGTGCAAAACAAGGAAGAGACAGAAAATTTCAAGCAATACTTCCACTTTGGGGAAAAATGCTTAATGTAGAAAAATCAAGAGCAGATAAAATCTACGGAAATGAAAAATTGCAGCCAGTAATACTTGCAATAGGAGCAGGAATAGGAGCAGACTTTGATATTACAAAAATAAGATATGGAAAAGTAATAATAATGGC
>CANSWM010000088.1 GCA_947650745.1 uncultured Clostridium sp.
TGGCATAGTGAAATTCCAATAAATAAGCTAGTCGATAAGGACTAGCTTATTTATTATTAAGTTATAAAGTGTTGTCAGATGTTGTCTGTTCATTATCTGTCCTTTGTTCTTCTTGAGTTGTTTCCTCCTCATCTAGTTGTTGTTCATCTTCTGTATTTTGTTCATCATTTAGTTGTTTAAGAAGATAATCTTCAAAAGTACCATTATAGGCTTTTCTTTTATAGGCATCACCGTAAATTTTATCTGTTTCTCTAGTTATACCATTCCATTGAAGATATTTATCGTAAATATCTTGACTTTTAGAATTATCGAAATCTGGAGAAGCATAATAAGGTTCTCTTTTGCCACCCAATAAGTATCGTTCAGGTCTATAATTTAAGGCTAATACTTGCTTACCAAATTGTGAGTCGCTAACCGCTTCCTTGTTCTGTTTAGTACACCACTTTTGGTATTTTTTATAATAAAGACTTTTAACGATAATTGTTTTTATAGGAAATAAGCTAATAAATTCTAAAGCGCTATTACAGTCCATAAAATATTGTTTAGTTGTTTCCTCTACAATAGGTGGAATGGTAAATTTACCATTCTCTAGCACCTTTTCAAATGCTTGTACCGACCTAGTGACAATAATTTTCAATGCTTCTGTTGCACATAGCTTTTCTCCTATATTAATGTCACGGTTACCTCTGTCATCTGTAAAGGTTGCAAGGAACGGTATCACAATAACACGGTCGGTTATATGGAGCCCTATTTCCCTAAAATTTATGACCTCATTCACAGACATTAACATTGTTGCATAAGGTGTTAAGACATCTTTATCATCTTTTCCATTTAGTGATATAGGCTCTCCAGACACTATACGAGTTACAAGCGAATTGTTTATGTATTTCGGTTGCTTCTGGTCTTCCGAAATATTTGCTACTGCACCGTTTTAGCTTTTTAACCGTAGACTTGCTTCCTGCTTTGCTTCCGTGATAGTTGCTCAAGATGTTCATGTGAACATTTGTCGCCTAATATGGCTTCAAGTACCCTAAAAATCTTGCTTTTGCCATTTCTGCCCTCACCTTTTAGGATTATTAGTTTATTCAGTTTAGCAGTTTCTGCTAATGAATAACCTTGTACTTCATAAAGCAAGTTTTCTATGTCCTTACGTTCGCAAGTAACACTTCTATAATAGTCATCTACTGTTTTTAACTCTTGCGAATTAGTCAAAAGTACGTTAGGGTCATAATAAGGTATAACCTCCTCTGTAAAAATAGGGTTAATTCCTTTCTTATTATACTCATCTGTTGGAACAGCAGTATTACTGCTTTGTTCCACACTGTTTAATTCCTTCATCTCTTGTTCTAGGTTTATATCATTGTTTTGTATATCCGCTTCATTTGTTTGAATTTCATTGTTTTGCATAATAAGCAACTCCTTTCATTTAAAGAGTGATTTTTGTACTAGATACAGAAAACCACTCTTGATTTTCTAACTATTTCTTGGGTAGTTCAGCATTCTTCGTTCTTGTCGTGTTTAGACATATACCAATTTTTAATTGCCCCCACTTCAGCGATTTTGGTCTTGCCGATAGTTTTCCGCTGGAAAATTTTTGCAATTGAATATTCTTAAGCTAGTACCGCAAACTACATCCGTCTAATCTCTGCAAATTCACTCGGGGTCAAAAAGCAAAGCATTTTTGATTTATCTTCAAGTTTTTCCAGTTTCGACACCAACTCATCTACCTTTTGAATGTTCAAATCAATGTCTGTTTCAATGTTGATATTCATGTTTTTACACCTCCTAAAAAATATTTTTCAAAAATCAGTTGACTTTTGCTAACGATTGAATTATAATATCAACAAATGTTAATGTCAACAGAACGTAACAAATTTAAGTAAGGAGTTTTAAAAATGAACAAAAAAGTAAAAATTGTTAACACAGCCACAAAAGAAGGAAATATCAATGTATTTAACGAAAGATTGAAAGAAAAACGAATTGAAGCAGGTTTTAGTTCCCAAGAAAAATTAGCAGATGTAGTTGGCGTAGATAGAGTTACAATCAATTATTATGAAAAAGGTAGCAGAATACCAGACATAGCAACATTTATCAAAATTGCTAATGCTCTCAATGTGTCATGTGATTACTTGCTAGGGTATTCTAACAGTCCAACAAGAGAACATCACGAAACCAAAGAAATAACAGCATTATCTGATAAAGCAATAGAAGAATTAGAAAGATTAGGAATAGCAGTAAATACGAATACAAAAGAAATTGACTGTTTTAATCAAATATGCAAACAAGACCATTACACACTTAATTATCTATTAGAAAATAATTTAAAGTACCATTTTTTTAATGATTTAGGAAATTTCTTATTTTTTAAAGAAAGAAACAAAGAGTTAATAGAGTTAAACCAACCTATCGCTAATGATGACTTTGGCTATACTATGACTATTAAACAATGGGAAACTTCATTCAAAATTACAGCAGATGAAAAACTGCTTAATATAAAAAGTGATAGAGAAAAAGAGGTTGAAAATACTACCAAGGATAACAAAAAGAAAAAATAAATGTTATATTATGTATAAAAAACAAAATAAAAAAAGCAGGGAATATTTTTTGTGAAATTTTGCTGAACTACCCAAAAAATAAACCCTTTATAGAAAATCAAAGAGTGACTTTCTATAATTTATTATAGTACAAAAAGTCGCTCTTGTAAATAATGAGGAGTGATTTTATAATGGAAAAGAATAAAAAAAATAAAAATACAAAATCTGTTGGCAATGGTGAAGGCTCACTTTATTATAGTGATACTTTAAAATGTTGGGTATTCCAATATTATGATACACAGGGCAAAAGACAAACCATGAAACAAAAGAAGAAGGAACTTGTAAAAGATTTCAAAGCAAGAGTTACAAAAGTCAAAAGTGAATTAAACACAGGAACTTACATTTGTAAAAGTCAAATAACCACTAAAAGTATAATCAAAGAACATATAGACCAAAAATTCAATGATGGTGTTACAAAGGAAAATGCTTATAGTAGAGATAAAGACACTTTAAAACAAATTGAAAATTGCTGTTCAAACTTTGTAAATAAACCAATTCAAGATGTTACATTAAAAGATATTCAAACAGCTAAGGAGAAAATAAAAGAGTATTCTCAGTCCAACATAAATAAAATATGGCAGTTACTAAAAAAAGCATTTTCAATAGCTTCTTCTCCGTCTGTTAGACTTATACCTTTTAATATTATGAATGACGAAAACCTAAAGAAACCTACTTCAACTAAAAAAACTAAAAAAGTATATCCACTTACACAAGAAGAAAGGGAAAAATTAGAACAAATATTAGACAACGAAGAACGTAACCACCCTTACAGAAATATTGTAAAAATAGAATGGATAACAAGTATGCGAATAGGCGAAGTTTTAGCACGTTCAAAGGATGATTATAATAAAGACGAAAAGATATTACATATTCATAATACAGTAACAAAAGAGAAGAACGGAAAACTAATTTTAGGCAAACATACTAAAACCTATGATAAGAAAACAGGGATAGATAAAGGGAAACGCAATTTTCCAGTAGATAAAGAGTTAGAAGAATTATTGGATACTTTAACAACAGAAGAAATAAATAACATATATGGTTTGTTATTTTGGAATTATGAGAAAAATACATTTATAAACCCTAGAAGGATAAATGACTGGCTTGAAAGTATAAACAAAAAGTATAAAATTTCTGATAAAAAACTACACAACCATAGACTAAGACACGATAGAATTACACAATGGAAAGAAGCGGAAATGGATATTTCTGCAATTCAATATCTAGCAGGACACGTAGAAGATAGCAAAGTTACAGATGTTTATATAGATGTTTCACAAGACTTTGTATTTAAACAATTAAAGAAAATAAAAAAAGCCAGTTAATTAAATTAACTGGCTACTGCATTACTATTGCATTATTTTTAATAAAAAAGTATTAAAAAACAGAGCTTCTTATGGCTCTGTTTTCTTACTCTGGTGCGGATGAAGGGACTCGAACCCCCACGTCGTTGACACTGGTTCCTAAGACCAGCGCGTCTGCCAGTTCCGCCACATCCGCATTTTTTTAACATTATATATATTAGCATATTTTGCATATGCTGTCAAGATTATTTGAGAATTTTCTTAAATTTATAAATTGCAATAATAAATTTCCGTTTTTTTAAGCACATAATTTTTCCAAGATT
>CANSWM010000089.1 GCA_947650745.1 uncultured Clostridium sp.
GAATAAATAAGAATAAAAAAGATGTAATCCTTAATATGTCAAAAAATAAAATGAAGCTTGAAGACATATGCATAGCAGTAGATATGCAAAAAGAAGAGGTAGAGAAAATAATAGAAAAGGAAAATATATAAACAAAGAGCAGCTAGTGGATGTCCATGTTACAATAACGTATTCTTCGGACAGATACTAGCTGCCCTTACGTTGATTTAATGCTATTTTTATTAAGGTATTCTAGTAAATTACCTCTTAATTGTTATAACTTTTAGTAGAAATTTGTAAAAATTTCTTGTTTTTTTTTTACTTTTAGTATATACTCTTATAAGGAAGGATGTGATATCGTGAGAAAGAATGCACAGATTAAAGAATCTAATGGAATTAAGGTGCTTGTTGTTGATGATGAAATTGGTATTGTAGATTCATTATCTGTATTTTTGAAGAAATTTGGCTATGATTTTACACGGTGTTACAGACCCATTAGAGGCAATTGAGAAAGTTAAGAATGAGCATTTTGATTTAATGGTTCTAGACTTTATCATGACACCTATTCATGGAGATAAAGTAGTTGAAGAAGTTCGTAAGTTTAATAAAGAACTTTACATTTTGCTTCTCACAGGGCATAAAGATTTAGCACCTCCATTAGAAACAATTAGAAGATTAGATATACAAGGGTATTGCGAAAAGGGAGATAGATTTGACCAATTACTTCTTCTTATCGAATCAGCAGTAAAAGCTATTAATCAAATGAATGTCATAAAAGAAATAAATGAAGAATTAAGAGATGCAAATAGCAAGTTAGAGCAAGCATATGTAGATAGCATTGAAACTTTAAGACATACTGTTGAAGCAAAAGACCCATATACTAGAGGACATTCTGATAGGGTTTCTGAATACTCAGTATTAATACGGAAAATATCTTGGTCTTGAAGAAGAAGATTTGCATACACTTAAAATAGGAGGAATTTTCCATGATGTTGGTAAAATAGGTATTCCTGATAGCATACTCTTAAAACCGCGGAAAATTAACAGAAGAAGAATATTCAGAAATTAAAAATCATCCAGCAATTGGTGTACATATATTATCAAATGCAGCAAATTTTGCAAAGATTATTCCAATCGTTAAACACCACCATGAAAGATATGATGGAAGAGGATATCCATCAGGACTTAAAGGGGATGAAATACCATACCTTGCAAGAATTGCAGCTGTTGCAGATACATTTGATGCTATGACATCAAGAAGAACATATAGAGATGCTTTAGATTTACAAATAGTTATAGATGAAATAGAAAAAAACAGAAGAATTCAATTTGACCCACAAATTGCAGACGTATTTTTGGACATTTTGCGAAATCACTTTGAAGAAATTAAAAAAATTCAAGAAAAATATAAATAAAAGGAGAATGTAAAATGGAAGAAGAAAAAGTACAAAATAGCATTGATACAAAAGAAAAAAATACATATGCAGCAAAGGGATTTGGAATTGCCTCTTTAGTTTTGTCGATATTATCTTTAGTATGTTTTAGATATATTTTTATATCTGTAATTTTAGGATTAGTTGCAGTAGTTTTAGGTATTATTGGCAAGAAAAAGGGAGATAGCATTTTCTCAAGTGCAGGTTTAATTATTGGTATTATAAGTTTATTAACTACATTTATTTTATTTATAGTATTAAACTTATTAGATACAGTTTTATTTTACGTACCTGACTGGTACAAATTTTAAATAAAAGGAGGACTAAAAAATGGAAGAGGAAGAGAAAAAAGTAGAAAATACAACTAGTACAAATTCAGAAAGAAAAGGATTTAACATTACATCTTTGGTACTTGGTATTGTTTCTATAATTACTTTCTGCTGGTGGTATGTATCTATACCAACTGGTATAATTGCAATTATTTTCAGCGTAGCTGGTAAAAATGATGCAGGACGTGGAATGGGAATTGCAGGTATGGTACTTGGAATTATTGGATTAGTACTATGCATTGCTATATATCTTCTTGCAATATTAGGACTTGCAACAATGTCATCATTATATTAATAAGAAGAATAAAAAGAATCCTTGCCTAGTTGCAAGGACTTTTTTATATATTTCTAAATATATTCCAAATTATAAATAATACAAATACAAGTACAATTATTACATATACTACATTTGGAGTAGGAGTTTTGCATTCTCCGAAGAATAACTTCAACAAAAGATGTTTTATTTCTTATCATACATATAATATCATCTATTAATAAACACAAAAATATTGGTAAAAGTACAAATACAAAATAGCTATTATAGCTTATTGAAAGAGGTAAATTAAAGCTTAAAATTGCTTGCGCAGCTCTAGTTATTCCGGCAAGTAGGGCATGTAATTCCAAAGTTTTCTTTTATATAACAACTTCCAAAACTTGATGTGCCATTAATTTTTAAAATAATCAAAGATATTAATATACCAATATATATAGCTATTCTTATATATCTTAATATAGTTTTTCTATTCATAATTACTCAATTCCTAAGTAAGAGTTATATGTTCCTTCCTTATCTATTAGCTTGTCTTTTTTAATGTCGATAACTCTATTTGCAACTGTTTGACAAAGCTCATGGTCATGAGATGTAAATATCATATTTCCTTTAAACTTCTTCATTCCTTCATTTAGAGCAGTTATAGATTCCATATCTAAATGGTTTGTAGGTTCATCAAATATTAAAAAATTGCTGCCAGATAACATCATCTTAGAAAGTACACATCTTACTTTTTCTCCACCAGATAAAACACTAATGTTTTTTAAAGCTTCTTCTCCTGAAAATAGCATTCTACCCAAAAATCCTCTTACATAAGTTTCATCAGGGTCTTTTGAATAACCCCTTAACCAGTCAACAAGAGGCATATCATCATTAAATAGATAATTATTATCTTTTGGGAAGTAATCTTTTGTAATAGTAGTTCCAAAAATTACTTCTCCAGAATCTGGCTCAAGTTCTCCTGCAATTATTTGAAATAGAGTAGTTTTTGCAATTTCATTATCTGCAAGAAGCAAAATTTTATCATCTTTTTTTACAGTAAAAGAAACATTATCAAGAACTTTTTCTCCATTTACAGTTTTAGAAATATTATTTACTGTTAATATATCTTTTCCAGGCTCTCTATCTGGTTTAAAGTCAATATAAGGGTATTTTCTATTAGATGGAGTAATTTCATCTAATTCTATTTTTTCTAGAGATTTCTTTCTAGAAGTTGCCTGTTTTGATTTTGAAGCATTTGCACTAAATCTTGCAATAAATTCTTGAAGTTCTTTAATTTTTTCTTCTTTCTTTTTATTAGCTTCTTTAGCTTGTTTTAAAGCAAGCTGACTAGATTCATACCAGAAATCATAGTTGCCAGGGTATACTTTTATCTTTCCAAAATCTACATCTGCAATATGTGTACAAACCTTATTTAAGAAATATCTATCGTGAGATACAACAATTACAGTATTCTCAAATTCAATTAAAAACTCTTGCAACCAGTTGATAGTTTTAAGATCTAGGTCATTTGTAGGCTCGTCTAGAAGTAAAACATCAGGGTTACCAAATAAGCTTTGAGCAAGCAAAACTTTTACTTTATCTTTAGCTTCAATTTCTTTCATTAGTTTATAATGCAAAGAAGTATCAATTCCTAAATTATTTAAAAGAGTTCCAGCGTCAGATTCAGCATTCCAACCATCAAGCTCAGCAAACCTTTCTTCAAGCTTTGCAGCTTTCATTCCATCTTCTTCAGAAAAATCTGGTTTAGAATATATGGCATCTTTTTCTTTCATAATTTTATATAATTCTTGGTTTCCCATTATAACAGTATCAATAACACTATAATCTTCAAAAGCAAAGTGGTCTTGTTTTAAAATAGATAATCTTTCGCCCTTTTCTAAAGAAACTTCACCCTTGCTAGGTTCAATTTCTCCTGATAAAACCTTCAAAAAAGTAGATTTACCAGCACCATTTGCACCAATTATTCCATAGCAATTACCTTTACCAAATCTTATATTAACATCTTCAAATAAAACTCTTTTCCCAAATCTAATGGTTACACCTGTTGAAACTAGCATAAAAATAAGCCTCCCTTAAAATAAACTAAAACTTATTATATAACATTTTAAAAGAGTTTTCAAGGAAAAAAGGAATATACATGAAGAAGTATAAATTGCAATAATAAATTTCCGTTTTTTTAAGCACATAATTTTTCCAAGATT
>CANSWM010000090.1 GCA_947650745.1 uncultured Clostridium sp.
CAAAATTGAAACCCTATTTTAATGTATCCACCTATTCCTAAATATCCTTCTAAATCAATTCCAATGAAATGAGATATATTTTTTCCATTTTCTATTGATATTCTATTTTTTTCTCTTGAAAATCCTATTGTAATTTCAGTATTATTACAATTTAATTGATTTTTATCAAAAAATGTAAAGTAATTATCATGTCTTCTGTCATCTATATGTTTTCCTTCTATTGTTACACTATGATTAAATATGCTTCCTTCTATTTTGGCACTTGTTGACTCTATTTTTTCTTTATTTTGATAAGAAAAATTAGCAGTTGATGCTATTACTGCGCCAGTACCATATATTTCCAAGCCTGCACCTACTCCATAGCCAGTTTCAAATACAAAATGTTCTTTTACTTTATTAACAATTTCTTTTCCTTGATTCCAGGTATTACTAACAACTTTTTTAGTATTTTCCCATGCATTACTAATCCAATTTCCTACTTTTTTAAGTCCGTTGCTAATAGCATTACCAAGTTTTTTAAAAAATTTTCCAGAACTATCATAAGCGTTAATATAATTATTATTAGTATAAATATATAAATTGCATGATAGATAATTTTTTCCAATGCCTAAATAATCATCTATATTTAGGAATCTACCCCACTCGGGGTTATAGTATCTGCTATTTAGGTAATAAAGATTAGTTTCAGAGTCATAGTAGTAACTTCTATACCTGAATGGATTAATAATAGCTATATGGTTGCTGTCTGTTATGAATGCTCCATTACTATCTTTGATACTTAGTATTTTACCCCAAGCATCATATTCATAAGTGGCAATAAGTTCATAATCTTGGTTATAGATACCAATAATGTCTCCTTGGTAATTCTTCTTATAATAATATTTTTCACTGTTGTAAATGAATTTTTTTGTACAACTAAGTTAAGTATAACACATATTTATTAAGAAATGAAAAAAAGAAGCTAAATTATTTTTGCTTCTTTTGAAATTTTACTATAATTTTATTAGTCTGGATAGGAAATGGAATATAAAATCTTTCTAAAGAAAAGCATTGATGGTGTTGACTTTAAATGGTAGTTATTTCTTTGATTTGCTAGAATTAAATGTTAGATTTTCAATCGTTTATATAATCTTTTAAATAATGTAAATAATTTTTAGGAGTAGCTACAAATTCTGGTTCTACAAATTCTACTCCTATTGATTTTAAGTATTCATATTCATTTCTGTCATTTTCTTGAAAGCATATTTCGTACATTTCTTCGTGAGAAGTAGACCACATCCAACATAAACCATTTTTTTTAAAAAATGCTATATCTTCAAAAGTTTCAGGATATTGCCAATTTGGTATTATTTGTTTTTTCTTTAAACAATCAATTATTTTTTCATTAAGATTGAAATAGTATGAAATTATATTGTAATTCGCATTTCCATTTTCTTTTTTTAAATAAAACAAAGAATTTTTATTTTGGTTTATTATAAGTTTTGTATGATTATCGTATAAATATCGATATAGGCAAGACTGAATCATTTCTTTTCTTTGTAATTCTTTTTCTTTTTTAGAAAAAGTCAGATTTTTTTCATATATATTTTTATATTTTTTATTAAATATCTTAGAACAATCTTTAAATTCTTCAAATAGTTTTAATATTTCTTCTTTTGAATTAGAAAAATTAAAATTTGAATTTTTCTTTTTTGCTAGATTTAAAATCTTATTTGTTGCGAAATTTTTTTTGAGATTTGGTTCATAATTATCAAATAAGTGAAAAAAGTATAATTTTCTTAATAAAAAAGAGGATTCTTTTTTTATTTTTTTCTCATTATTTAAGTACGTTTTATCAAATATATTAAAATTATTTTTAAATTTTTCACTAATTTCTTCTATTGATTCTATTGAACTGAAGTTTTTTAGTTCAATTATTTTGTTTATGTTTTTTAGTATTATTTGTTCTCTTATTGGATAGGCGGAAGTGTAGTATTTAAAACACATTTTATCACAATTTATAAAAATATAATCAATAAATTTATTATATATCTCTTGATTCATACATTTTATTTGCATTTTTTCCTCTTTTCTAAAAATTATTATTTATACCATGGTATACCCAAAAATCATATATGATAATGTGAAACTCTACTAGGATGGTAATTGCAACTATATTAAGTATACCACAGATTTATTGAAAAAAGAGAAAAGAAGCATTACTTATTTTTGCTTCTTAAAAATCTTGATATAATTCTGGAACATAAAATTTAATTTTTTCTGGTGAAAATATCATTTCTAAATTACTATACCAACTATTTAAATAATCTTCTCCTAATTTTTCAATTTCTTTATATGCAATTTTTCGTTTTTTTATGTAAGCATTTTGCAATAACTCTTCTGGCATTAAACTTAATCTTTTTAAAATAATCCAAGCTCCAGGCCAATTCATATCTTCTAACCAGTCCATTAATTTTTCAATATATGGTAAAAGTTCATTATCATTTTTTTTTATATAAAATTTTTGCACAATTTTCCCATGTGCCTTTGCTATATGGTTCTACCGGTTGAAGAAAAATAGTCAAATCTACTTCTTTACTTAATTCTTTTATAGCATTTTCCTGAATTTTTTCTGAATAACTTGAGTCAAGTTGAAATAATAATCTTTCTATATTTTGTTTCATATCAATCCATCCCACTTTACTACAACAGATTTTAAAGCACCAGTCCATATTGAAGCTATACCTTGTTTAGCCCAATCTTCTATGGTTCCACCTATCGGATATACAGAAATGTGATTCGGTTTATCTTTAACCGCATATAAAATACCAGTATTATTTATTTTTTCGCCAATCATATTTATTGTTTAAAATATTTAATTTTACATCATTTATTTTAATATGAGTTTCATCTAACCATAAGATTTTAGCTTCATTTTTTGGATAATCAAAATAAATATTTTTTGATATTTTTGAACTTGTTTCAAATAATTTTACTCATATAGCATAAGCAATAGTTTCTAATTTTATAAAATAAGCATCTCTGGGGTCATCCCACGTTAAAAATAATGAAAAACAATTAGCATGAGATGTAAACCCAATTTTCCTTTAACTGATATAAACTTGTTGTAAATGAATTTTTCTTACAATTAAGTTAAATATAACACATATTTATATGGAAAAAAAGCAATTTTTTTTGCCCTTTTAATAATATCTATTATTATTTAAAAAAACCAATCTTTTTTAAAATGTGTATTTATCATTTCTAGATTACTTACCCAACTATTTAAATATACATCCTCTTGTAATTCTTCTAATTCCTTATAAGCAGCTTTCATATTTTTTTCATATATTTTTTTATATTTTTTTACAGGTATTTTTTGTAATCGTTCTAATATAGTCCAGGCTCCAGGCCAATTCATATCTTGTAACCATTTTAATAAATCATCAATAACTGGAAGTAATTCTCTATCTGTTTTTGAAGCTAAAATTAGTGAACAGTTCTTCCAAACGGATTTACCTGTTAACGGAGTGTTTGGTTGTATAAAAACTTTTAAGTTTTTTTCATTTTTCAATTTTTCTATAGCCTGTTTTTGTATTTCTTCTGGCTCATTCCAACTTAATTGTTGAATTAATTCTTCCATATATTTATTTTCCTTTCTTTATCTAGAAACTAATAAAAACGAAATAAATTGATAAATAATATTGATTATTGCAATTATTAAAATTAGTTTTAATATACTAATCTGTTTATTTTTATTTTTTATAATTTTGTTTGCTA
>CANSWM010000091.1 GCA_947650745.1 uncultured Clostridium sp.
CATATAGAGCAACAGATTACAATTTTGATATAGAAAAATTTACAGATTTAAATGGAAAAACAGGAACATATCTATTATATTCAACAATTAGAATGAAATCTCTTTTACAAAAAGCTAAAGAAAATAACATTGAATTTAATGAAATGAAAAATATTAGTAACAATGCCATTAGAAAGATTATTATAGCAATGTTAGATTTAAAAAGAGTAATAAAAAGAAGTTTTGAAAATTGTTCTTTAAATGAAATTGCAGAATACTTATATAAAATAACTAATCTTTACAACAATTTCTATGCTGAAAACAAAGTTTTAACAGAAGAAAATAAAGAAAAGAAAGAAAGCTTTTTAGCCCTTACTAAAATAATATATGATAACAATTGCTACTTACTAGATATATTAGGAATAAATATCCCTGAAAAAATGTAAAAATAGTTTCCTTTATTGAAAACTATTTTTTCTTGTTCTTTCTTGAGGAGCATCAGGTTCTAATAGTTCCTCTCGAGCCTTTATAAATTCATTAGCGAGCAAATCCACACCATAAGGAGCAATACCCAAAATCCCATATCTTATTCTAAACCTAATAACCTCGTCAATAAATTCTTTAACATATGGAAAAGGATATTCTAAGATTTCCCCACAAATTCCAACATGAAATTTATTATCAAAAGCATAAAAAGATACATAATCATAAACACCCATAGCTAAAACAATATAATCCTTTCTACTTTTATATAAATCCTTTGGTAAAATCGAATTTCTTTTCTTAATAATATGAAGACTATTGCCAGTTAATGTACAATACTCATATTCTTCTTTTTGAAAATAGCTAATTATCTTAGCTAAAGCTTTTCCAACACCTGAAATTCCAAATTTTAGGCATCTTTCAACATACCATTTTTCATTTTCTGTAATATCTAAATCATTCTTATAAAATCTATATTTACCAACACAATTAATATACTCAGGATTACTAGATATATATTCAAAAACTCCTAATAAAATTTCATTATCCATAAAAAAGCCTCCAATTTCTTAAGAAATATAATATCATAACAAATATCATATAACAATAATAACTAATACTATTTTTATTAATATATAAATATCCCCGAAAAAATGTAATTTAAGATTGACAAATATATTAGTTTATATTACAATTACAAAAGTTAGAAATGACAACACAAATTTTAGAATAAAAACATATAATGTCATGAGCTAACAAAAAGGAGATTTAAAATGAAATTAACTGATATATCAAAAGAAGAATTAGAAACAATGAATTATGATGATATAGCATACATCATCTTAAATGAAAATAAAAAAGCTGAAAAGATAAATGTATTATTTAAAAGTGTATGTGATGCCTTAAATTTAAGTGAAGCTGAATATGAAGCAAAAATCGCTGATTTCTTTGAACTTCTTACAACAGATAAAAGATTTATTATGCTAGAAGATGGTTCATGGGATTTAAGAGAACTACACAATCCTGAAGTTATAATCGATGACGAAGATGATGAAGAAACAATTCTAATTGATTCTGAAGATTCAATAGAAGAACCAGATAATAGTGAAGAGGAAGACATTTTCTATGATGCTGATAATGAAGACGATTTACCTGATGATGATTTAGAAGATTTAGTAGTAATTGACGTAGATGAAGAAGAAGCAAACAATTAATGTTTGTTTTTTTAAACGTTTTTGATATAATAAATAATTAGAGAGGAAGAATTATATGTTTGAAAGATTAAATGCTATTGTAAACAAATTTAATGAACTGCAAACTGAGTTAACAAATCCTGAAATTATAAGTGATTATAATAAATTAAAGACTTTATCAAAAGAATCAAGTGACTTAGAGAGTATTGTAAAAAAATATCAAGAATACAAAGATACAGAAGCCGGAATAGAAGATGCTAAAACTCTAATGAAAGATGACGAATTAAAAGAAATGGCAACTCTTGAATATGAAACATTAAAAGAAAAATTAGAAGCATTAACCAAAGAATTAGAAATTTTATTAGTTCCCAAAGATGAGAATGATGGTAAAAATGTTATTATGGAAATAAGAGGAGCCGCTGGTGGAGATGAAGCCAATATTTTTGCAGGCGACTTATATCGTATGTATACATATTATGCTGAGAAAAATAATTGGAAAATTGAAGAATTGCATACTTTAGAAGGAACAAGTGGAGGATACTCACAAGTTGAAATTTTAATTAAAGGTGAAGATGTTTATAAGAAACTTAAATATGAAAGTGGTTCTCATCGTGTTCAAAGAGTACCTGTAACCGAAACACAAGGGCGCGTTCATACATCTACTGCTACGGTATTAGTTATGCCTGAAGTTGAAACTGCCAATATCGAACTTAAAGAAAGTGATATAAAAATGGATGTTTATCACTCAAGTGGCGCTGGTGGGCAATCAGTAAACACATCTAATTCAGCGGTTAGACTTACGCATATTCCAACTGGTATCGCTGTTACTTGTCAAGTAGAACGTAGTCAATTAAAAAATAGAGAACGTGCTATGAATATGTTAAAAATTAAAATTAATGATGAGATAAGAAACAAAGAGGAACAAGAACTAGGTGAAGCTAGAAAAAACAAGATTGGTACAGGCGACCGTTCCGAAAAAATCAGAACATATAACTATCCTCAAAATCGTGTAACTGACCATAGAATAAATTTCTCTATTATGAGTTTAGACAGAGTTATGGATGGCGAATTAGAACCTGTTATTGAAGCTCTGCAAACAGAAGACTTAAGACTAAAACTAGCTGGAGAAACATTTGAATAGAGAAGCATTTGCTTTTCTTTTTATATTGTTATATAATATAGCGCAAAAAGGAGTTGATTTGAGTGTTACCATATGAATACAAACTAATAGATAAATTATTAAAAGATAAAGGTTTAGAACATTTAAAATGTAAACAATTATACAAAAGAAAATATAGTGAAGTAGTAGCAATCATAAATTTATTTTTAAACTTACCAGAAGAGCAAAAATCATTATTTATGCCTCTTCTAACATCAAATATTTGGCATTCCAATCTTGAAAATATAAAAGAAATATTTGAAATATTCTCTAATTTAACAGAAGAACAAGCGGCGTTATTTAGACATCTTCTAACATCAACTATTTGGAATTCCAATCCAGAAAATGTTAAAGCAATATTCGATATGTTCTCTAATTTAACGAAAGAGCAAGAAGTATTATTTAAGCCCCTTCTAAAATCAACTATTTGGCATTCCAATCCAGAAAATGTTAAAGCAATATTCGATATATTC
>CANSWM010000092.1 GCA_947650745.1 uncultured Clostridium sp.
TGAAAAATAATTTACAAATAACTACTCATGATTTTTTAATTTATCGTGATGATAATAACGATATTAAAGTAAATGTTTTATTAATTAATAATGATATTTGGTTAACACAAAATCTAATTGCCGAACTATTTGGAGTAGGAAGAAGTACCATAACAGAGCATATAAATAATATTTTAAAGGATGGAGAATTAGTAGAAAATAACACCGTCGGAAAAACCGACGTTAATAATTCCAAAAAACCTGTTAAAATATATAATTTAGATATGATTATTGCTGTAGGTTATCGTGTTAATTCAAAAAAAGCTACACAATTTAGAATATGGGCAACAAAAGTTTTAAAAGAATACTTAATTACTGGAGTTGTTATGGATGACAAGAGATTAAAAAATCCGAATTATATTTTTGGAGAAGATTATTTTGAAAGAACATTAGAAAGAATTAGAAATATCAGGTCTAGTGAAAGAAGGTTTTATCAAAAAATAACAGACATATATTCTTCTTGTAGTGTTGATTATGACAAAGATTCAGAAATAACTAAAACATTTTTTAAAACTGTACAGAATAAACTTCACTATTCTGTAACTGGAAATACGGCAGCAGAAATTATTTACAATAGAATAGATTCAGAAAAAGATAATATGGGACTAACGAATTGGACTAGTTCTCCAAATGGACCAATTTATAAATATGATGTTGATATTGCTAAAAATTATTTAACAGAAAAAGAATTAAAAAACTTAAATAGAATAGTTACTATGTATTTAGATTATGCTGAGTTGCAAGCAGAAAATCATAATGCAATGACAATGAATGACTGGGTAGAAAAATTGGATGCCTTTTTACAATTTAATGGACAAGAAATACTTCAAAATGCTGGAAGTATTTCTCATAAAGTAGCACAAGAACTTGCATATAAAGAATATGATAAATTTAAAAAGAAACAAGATTGGTTATATATTTCTGATTTTGATAAATTTATTGAAAGTACAAAATCATTAGAAACAAAAAAAGATAAAAAGTAATAACAATTAATTAAAAGTAGGTAAAATAACAGATATAAAATAGGCAGAAGAAAATCTAGTAATGAAAGAATATTGGCGTTTTTAATAAAGACAAAGAATCCCTATATATTTAAGGTGAATGGAAAATAGTTAGAATTATAAAGGCGATTATGGCAGTTAAGAACATACAAAAAGAGGTGATAAATTTGAAAAATAATATTATCGAGGTTCAAGATATAAGAATAAATATAACTAATGTAAATGAAAAAGATTATATATGTATTTCTGATATAGCAAAAGCTAAAAGTGATAATTCAAGAGCAGCAGATGTTATAAGAAATTGGTTACGTAATAGAAGTACACTTGATTTCCTAACTACTTGGGAGCAATTATATAATCCTAATTTTAAAGTGTTCGAATCTGAACACTTTAGAAAACAAGTAGGTTTACTAACTTTTACACCTAGTGTTACAGAATGGTGTGAAAGAACTGGTGCTATTGGGATTTATTCTAAAATGGGTAAATATGGTGGAACATATGCACACAAAGATATTGCATTTGAGTTTGCGTCTGCAATAAGCCCAATTTTTAAATTGTATTTAATCAAAGAATTTGAAAGATTAAAAGAACTAGAAAACAAAAACAAAGAATGGGAAGTAAAAAGAATTCTAACAAAAAATAACTATTTAATCCACACAGATGCTATAAAAAAATATATATTACCTGATAGTGATTATTATAAAAATAGGGAATGGTTGAAATATGCCGAAGAGGCAGACATACTAAATGTAGCTTTATTTAATACAACTGCTAAAAGATGGAGAGAACTTAACCCAGAGTTAGCAAAGAATTCAAATGTTAGAGATTATGCGTCAATAAATGAATTAACAGTATTATCAAATTTAGAATCACATAATGCAGAATTAATTAAAGAAGGAAAAAATAAAGAAGAAAGATTTGAAATATTAAGCAGTATTGCTAAATATCAACTTGATATACTTAATAATGCAGAAAAGATAAAATTATTGGAAAGTAAAGTAGATTAGTAAAAATAACAATTGCACATTTAACATTAATTGTATTTAAATTTATAATTAATATGTAGTGTGATTTTATAGATAAATATAACATTAAAGAATTAGCAGAAAAATTAGAAGATATGGACGAAATAACAGATATAAAAATAGATAGAAGAAAACCTAGTAATGAAAGAATACTAGATTTCATTATAAAGCTAAAAAATCCTTATATATTTAAGGTAAATAGAAAATTAGTTAGAATAAAA
Organism: uncultured Clostridium sp.; assembly: GCA_947650745.1. Classification (GTDB taxonomy): domain Bacteria; phylum Bacillota; class Clostridia; order TANB77; family CAG-508; genus JAAWPK01. Next base: position 2,287 of record CANSWM010000092.1, read on the forward strand.
TTTTCAGAAAATAGCAATTTAACTGCCGAAGATTGTCTTACAAATGTTTTGAAAAATTTATATAGATAAATGTGAAAGAGGTGAAATAATGAAATTTTTGGGAAGCAAAACACTGGAAACAGATAGACTTATATTAAGAGCTCAAACTATGACTGAGCAAAAAAGATTATGGGAAATATTAATGATACCCGAAGTTAATAAATATTTTTTAACAATTTCACCAAAAATTAGAGAAAAATTAAAAGATTGGGGTAAACAAAAAACTTTTTATGAAGATGATATGAAACATGCTAATGATGACAATGTATTTAGGTGGAGTATCTTTTTAAAAGATACTGGAGAGTGTATTGGAAGAATTTCTTGTCATGAAAGGCATGAAGAAGATGATAATATTAATGACCCAAATATAAGAGGAGTGGGTTTGATTATTAATCCTAAATTTCAAGGATGTGGTTACGGCACAGAGGCAGCAAAAGCAATGATAGATTTTATGTTTTTAGAGTGTGAAATTGAACAAATAATAACAGGAGCAGCAATTTGTAATCCTGCATCTTGGAAAATCATGGAAAAATTAGGATTTGAAAGACAAGAAATAACTAAAATGATTCAATATACATTTTTGGATGAGTTAACTGAAAGTTATTCTTATGTATTGACCAAAGAAAAATATTTATTGCCTAGCGAAGGAAGTGGAAGTAATGGAAAATAATCGACAAAATACAACAATCAACTGGTATCCAGGACATATGGAAAAAGCCAAACGTTTAATGATAAAGGAATATAAAAATATAGATATGGTTTATGAGCTTGTTGATGCCCGTATACCAAAGTCATCTAAAATTAAAAATATTTATGATATAATAGGTAACAAGCCTAAACTTTTAATTATGACCAAAAAAGATTTAACTGACCCCATAAAAATAGAAGGTTGGATAAAGTACTATGAAAATATTGGTTCAAAAGTAGTTTTAGCTGACC
>CANSWM010000093.1 GCA_947650745.1 uncultured Clostridium sp.
GGCATCTGAGGAATGTAAAATTCCAAAGAAGACATCAATATTCTTGTATTCCTAACTGGAATACACATAATATATACCATGAATTGTGTCGAAAGTCAAGAAACTTTGGAAATTTTTAACATATTACAAATTTTTTTATCATAATAGTTTTAATTTTTGCACAGATATGATAATATAAACATAATAGAAGATGAAAATTGCAAACACAAATGAGGAGGAATAATGAACGCTCAAGATTTAAGAAAATTATTAGAACAAACTGATGATAAATTAAGTATATTTGCTAGTCCTGAAACATTAAATAAATATGATTTTAATGCAAGAGAATTTTTTGATTTAATTAGTGATTTTTTGAGTGATGAAGAAAAATTGAAATTATTTGATTATTCACATTTTAGACAATTTGAAGGTTGGATAAAAAGTGGAATAATTGGTCTTGTTTCCGATGAGCATATAATATTACAGATGATGAACAATGATAATATTATGAATGGCTTTGAAAGTTATCAAATAGTTGATATTATGAAAAAAATGAGTGATATTGGAAAACAACAATTATTACATAATCAAGAATTTATAGAAAAACATCAAATTGATGGTTATGAACTAGAAGAAATTATTTCAAGCTTAACAGAAGAGGCAAGAACAGAAATATTGATGGATATAGACTTAATTAGAAATCAATTACATTTAGAAGATTTTCAGGTTACCAAATTAGTAGAAAGATTATCAAGTGAAGAAGTAAAGGATAAAGCAATAGGAATATATCAATTTGCTAGTTACCAGAAAAGAAGTATATTAAAAACTTATAGTAATAGCCATAAATTAGATACATTGATGCAAGAAAAAGATTTTAATAAGCTTGATATTATTGATATATTAAAAACATTAGATATTGAAACCTTGAGTGAATTTTTAATAGAACATAAGGAATTTTATAGTGAAAATAAAATTCATCCATATGAAGTTGTAAAGTCATTGGATGGGAATCAGCAAATGGACTTTGTAGCAAAATTGGAAGATATGAATTTGACACTAAATGAAAAAAGAGAAATTTTAGCTGTCTTAACAACAGAGGTTAAACAGAATCTTGATACAACCAATTTTCCAGAAGAATATAAATCAGCACTTAGTATACAAACAACAGAATATGGTGCAAGAGTTATTTTGGATTTAGAAAGAAATTTAGAAGATTATCGTGGATTGGATAATTTAATGAGGATAAATCCTGAAGGATTTACAGAAGAACAGAAAACTAAATTTATAAAGCTTTGTGATATTTGTCCGAATATGACAGTACTCAGCAATCTAAATGATACTGTAACATTTGATTCAAATGCTACAGAATATAAAGAAGCAGAAGAATGGATAACTTCTATAATTGATAGCTTAAATCCTGAATATTCAAAAGCACAAAAAATGGCAGTAATAGATAATGCAATAGGTAAAAAAGTAAGTTATAGTCCTGACTTTGATACAGAAGTATTTGATATTTCAAATTGTAGAGCATTATGGAAAATAATTAGTTCTGGTTATGGTGTTTGCAATGGAATAGCAAAAGTAGAACAATATATGCTTAATAGAGTTGGTATAGAAAGTGAAATTATAAGTAGTGGAACACATTCATTTTTAAAAATTAAGGATATTGAACTTCCACTTGCAAATGAAGAAATTGCAAAAGGAAATACTATACTAGATCCAACTTGGAATTTAACAAGACATAGATTTGGTGGAAAGCCTGATAATTTTTGTATAAGTTATGAACAAGCAAGAAAAAACGATATTGATATTGAAGGTAAAGATCATAATTGCCATAAAAATGATGAACAATTGCAAGATGCAACTCTAAATTTAGATGAACAAAGTTTAAGAGGACTATTTACAAGTGTCGGCTTAGCAGACAGAGATGGTCAATTTCCAATAAAAGATTTATTAGAAAAATCAAAACTATTAGATGAATTTTATGCAAATCAACCCGAGCAAAATATCAGTAAACAATTTTTATTACTAAGACAGATTTGCCCTGAATTTGCAACATGTCAAAATTCTAGTATGAGTATTTTAAGTGATGTACTCTTAAGTAATGAGAACTTGAGATTCAATAAATGTGTTGTAAATAGAGTCTATAATAGAACAGACAAAGAAAAGAGACCAATTCTATATGTTTATATTAACTCAAATGAATTAGGAGAGAAATTTTACATTGATAATAAAGATGATGGACAATTTGTAGAATTACCACAAGAAGAATTTATCAAATTATTTGAATGTTATGAAAAAGATAAAAAAAAGCATAAACGGACTTAGACCATGGGAAACTAAAGAGCAAGGAAAAGAAGATATCAATTTATCAGAAAGTTCTGGTAAAATAGTAGCTGAGGAGGGACAAGAAAGATGAATATTATAATAAAAATGATTTTATTTATAAAAAATATATTTGTTAAACAGGATGAAGTAAAAAAATTACAAGAACCTAAGATTGCTATAGAACAAGATAAAAAAGAGAGTTTTATTGAATCTTTGAAAATAACTACTACAGAAAAAATAACAAAGAAAAGAATTGAAACATTAACTTGTAATGGAGATGGACTAGGAATACAAAAAAAGATAACTTGTTAAATAGAAAGATAATAGCAGAGTTATTTAACCCTGCTATTACTAATTTTAGAAATATATTAATTCTCTAAAAATGACTTCTTCAATACAATACTTATAATTATTCATAAGTCCAGTCCATTTTAAAGGGTCAATATTTTTCAAGTTTTCATAAATAGGATTTTTCTCTAGTATTTGTTTCATAAGTATTTCAAATCTTTCTTTAGCTTGTTTATCAGTTTCTACAATATGTTTTCTTAAAGTCTTGTTCGTGAACATTATTATATATTCAGCCTTTTTGTGATTTTTCAAATACTCTAATCTTAAATGTCCATATTTTCCAATAATATAATCATTTTCATAATCTTCCTTTTCCAAATATAAGTCAGGAACGAAAAAATCTCCCTCTTTGTGATAAGTTATCTCTACCATAACTAAAACCTCCTAAAATTTAATTTCACTAATTTTAGAACTATAATTTTATACTTGCTAAAGCTGTCTATAAATACAAATTTTTATAAAGTGTACTTAACGTATTCTTACTGGACGAGGCATTTTGACACATACATTTAAAATTTTATGATTTGCGTTGAAAAGGATAGGAA
>CANSWM010000094.1 GCA_947650745.1 uncultured Clostridium sp.
TTATCGGCGATTTATCGGCGGTTATTTCAGACTTACGATTATAATTTTCATTCATTAAAGTAACTATAAAATCAGTCCTATTTGAGAAAAATTTTATTTTTTCCATATCCCCGAATAGCTTCATATATTTTCTTAAATCCACTTCCTCTTCTTTCCATAAAATCTAATCTTTGAAATACATCGGCTATTATTGGATTTCTTCTTTTTGATGGAATATTTAAAATATCTTCATTCTGTATAATGCTTCCATCATACATTCCACCAGGAGATGATATTTCTAATCTGTCATCATAGATATCAATATGAATTTCTGCTCCTATTATGTCATACATTCTATGTATTAGTGCATTTACAAGTACCTCAGTAATAACTCTTTCATTATAATCATAATATTCTACTCTTGTTCTAGGTAATTTTTTCCAAGCTTTTGTATTATGATTCTTTATAAAATTGAATCCATTTTCTAAAAGCATAATCAAGTTTCCACTATATTCTCTATCATCTACTGCATCTTCAAATATTGATGTCTTGTCTAATCCATTCCATCTTGTACAAAATATTCTTGATTGCAATAATGGGCATTGATCTGAAAATAAGACTCCTGCATAAGTTAGTTTTCTACTATCATCCATTAATCCAAATGATATAAAGTCACTTTCTTCTAGCTTTTTACCTGTTTTTTGTAAGTATGTTGCTTTGAATAATGTAAAACTTAAATCTTCAAAATTATATTTAGATATTCCTGCATCATAAGTTATTTTTTCTCCTTTGGCAACTAACTCACTAATAATATATGTTGGTGCATTTACACTTTCATTCCCTATTCTTACAAAAACAATTTTATTTCCATCGCCTACATAATAGTATGGTGTTTTAGTTCCTTGCTTTACTTCTAGTCTAATAACATTTTTACCATCTTGTGTAATTACCGCAATATTAAAATTTGCAAGCGGTTCTATTCTAGATTTAATTAGTTCACTTATTTTTTCTACATCTCCTTGTGTATCTTCTAACCCAACTATTTCTCTATCATTATTAACTCCAAAATATATTGTTCCACCTATCCCATTACTAAATGCAGATACTGTTTTTAGCCAACTTTTTGGTTTTTTCAATTCCAAATTTTCTTTAAATTCTATTTCCGTCGTCTCTGCTACTAAGTTTATTGATAATTTTTGCATATTTATTACCTCTATTTCATTTTACTTTTTTCTTCTTATTATATTTTTCTAGTATTACTGCTACTAAGCCTAGAATAATTACTGTAACACCTATAAACATATAATATGTATTTTGTTTATTTTCATTGTTCTCATTCACTTGATTATCAATGTTTTCTTGTCCTACGTTATTATTTTCTACTTTATCGCTCCAAATACCTATCTTTTCTTCTTTTGCTTTTTCTTCTTGTTCTTGAAGTATCCATGCATATTTATAGTTATATTGCAACATATAGGTCGTTGCTAGTCCATTTTTTATCAATTTTTCTTGCAATAATATGCCATCTACCCAAATCCACGCTAAATGTCTTTCGTATTTGTCCTTTTCCGATGAGTTAGAATCATATTCTATTTCTATTTTCTTTGCATTCTCCAGTATTTCTTTTGTAAAATTACTAGCCTCTCTTCCATAAAATTCTTCTCCCTTCGTAGGATGCACAGTTTCTGGAGTATCTATTCCTAAAAATCTTACTGTTATTTTTTCTCCATTTAGTTCAAATTTTGCAGTGTCTCCATCTACACTTTCAACGTATTTCACCTCTATTTTTTCTTGTTTTATATCATCAATAGTATTTGTAATATTAAAAATTTCATCATAATATACTGCTGTTTTTGTTATTTCCCATCTTTGTTTCTCTTCATTCCATTCTACTTGATGATAATGCTTAGTACCATCTTGGTTATGGTATCCATAATATTTTCCATCATGTTCTATAATTTCTGATGAATTTTTATCTTTCCAACCTGTTATATTACCTCCATGTGCTACCACTTTTATTTCACATATCATTAATAAACTTAACATTATCATCAATGTCTTCTTTAATTTTTTCATTTTGACTCCTCTTTATTTTTTATTAGTATATCATATTATTACTATAAATTGTTGTTTTTCTTACAAATTTTTGCATACATATTGACTTTTCTTATTATAGCTCTTAAAATATACTTAGTTTATTTCTATTTGTTTTTATTGCAATCATAGTACATGTCTTTCATAAAAATATTATTTGTCTTAAATTTCAGCTTATTTAAATAAACCCATAACTATCTGTAAAGCTTGTTCCTTGCTACAAGCTAAGAAAATTTCAATAATAAGGAGGTGTTTTATATGCCTATCAACTTTCTTGATTCAGTTAATAACTCATTAACTAAACTAGATAATTCTATTCATAGCAAAATTGAAGGTTCTTTAGTAGATACTTTTATTCACGAATTACAAGATTATCTTGACAAAATACACTCTACTAGTTTACTTAATACTTTGCCTTCTAATACAATTCTAACTTTTGCAAAATATGATAATAACTTTGCTGTATGTTTTGATTATAATTCTAAAAATATTTATTATTTACCTCAAAAAAACATTATTGGAGCAAAACCTATTCCTGGTGATGCTTTAAAAGTATATTCTCCTGGCAATTTTTATGTTGACTATACTGCTATTTTTACTGAAGAAGATATCTTGCAAAAATCCTTCCAAGAATGCAGTATTGCTAAATAGTTCTATCATATTATCAAACCATTTTATCAATATTTTTCATATATGTATTTATTAAATTTAGGCGATTGCTTCAAATATATTTTTGACTGCTAGTGAAGTAGGTGTTAATTTAAAAAACGGATATAACGGTGATATCTCTTCAAGAGACGCTGGTAAAATCGGTGGTAACATGGTAAGAAAATTAATACAAAAAGCTGAAAACCAAATGATAGGTAAATAAGTTTAGTTATACTAGCTTAAATTAATGTAAGGTATGGGTATAAATTTTGCTTTTATATACATAAAGGCAGGGTTTGTACCCCTGCCT
>CANSWM010000095.1 GCA_947650745.1 uncultured Clostridium sp.
TCAAATTCTTCTTCTAATGACATTATTAATTCTACTATGTCTAAAGAATCTGCACCTAAATCGTCAATAAAAGATGCTTCACTTGTTACTGTATTTTCTGCAACACCAAGTTGCTCTACAATTATTTCCTTAACTTTATCGAAAACTTCTTCTGAACTCATTTTGTATACCCTCCTTAATAATTAAACTTTATACATTATATCTTCTTTCTAAAAGATATTATATATTTAATAATTTGTCAAGCTTTTTTTGATATTTTTTCAAATTCCTCTATCATCTTGTCTACTGCTTTATTTTCTACGAATTGCTCTGCTTGTTTTATTGTAAAATAGAACAAATACTCGTCTGAGCTACCATGTGCTTTAACAACAGGCTTTTTTACTCCTAAAAATAGTGCTCCACCATATTCCTTATAGTCTACCGTTTTTGCGAATCTATTTATTGCTGGCATACAAGGTATTGCTCCTATTATTGAAAATATATTTTTCTTTATGCTCTCTGTTAATGTTCTTTTTACAAATTTTCCTAATCCCTCTATTGCTTTTAAGAATACATTTCCTGTAAATCCATCTGTAACAATTGCATCTATCTCACCTGAGAAAGCATCTCTTCCTTCTACATTTCCGAACAAAATTTATGCCTAATTCTTCTGATTTTTCCTTTAATAATTTATAACTTTCTTTTGTAAGCTCATTTCCTTTTGTTTCCTCTGTTCCGATATTTAAAAGCCCAATTTTAGGCCTTTCTATTTTGAATGTGTTTCTTAAATATATAGTAGACATTTGCGCAAATTGTAAAAGATTTATTGGCTTGCAATTTGTATTAGAACCTGAATCTATTAGAAGCAGCCTACTTTTATATGCAGGAAGTATTCCAGCAAGTGCTGGTCTATCTATTCCTTTTATTCTTCCGAACTAAAAGTGTTGCTCCGTGTAAGTAAAGCTCCTGAATTTCCAGCAGAAATGAATACATCTCCTTTATCTTCTTTTAGTAAGTTAAATCCGTACTACCATAGAAGAATCTTTTTTATGTTTTATTGCAACAGTTGGTATATCTTCCATCTCAATTGTTTCTGTTGTGTTATGTATTCTTATATTACTTGCCATTTCTTGTATAGTATTTTTTCCATAGAACTCTTTTACTTTTTCATTTATAATCTTTTCATTTCCAACTAAAACAATTTCTGATTTTATCTCAGATGCTGCTTTTACAGTTCCACGTATTACTGCATCTGGAGCATTATCTCCGCCCATTGCATCTACTAATATCACCATTTTATAAATTTCCCCTTGCTTTTATAGATTATATTTTAATATTTATTTAATACTTAATTATTTTATTATTATTTTCTTAAAAATGCAATATATTTGACCGATTATTCTAAAAATATTCAAATAGGGAACTGCAGTCGCAGCTCCCTATTTGCTTTTAAGTTTTTCAAGGTCAAATTTAAATTATAAGTTGTCAAGAAAGTCTTGAACAAATATAAATACACGCCCGTCTTTAGATGTAATTATCTCCATCTCTATAAAGTGTAACTACATCTTCTCATAGATTATACAAGCAGTCTTCTGCCGATATTCCTAATATATAATGTTCTTGGCCATAAGCCAAATTACTCCTGCACCGGCTATTATAACCCATATTATGAAAATCGCTCCGAGCACTTTATTAGGAAGCTTTAATATGCTTATTTCCTCTGCTTTTACTTTGCTGTCTTCTTGCATTTTCTTCTGCTTCTTGCCTGTTTTGGTTTCTTCCTCTTTATTCAATTTTACTTCATTCCGTTTCATGAATAAACTTCTCCTTTTCTTAATCTTTTGCCCATTTAAAGATATTATCTAAAAACATTATAAGATTCCAGGATCGTTTATTACTGCCTCATCAGGGATAATGTCATTTAATATTTGTTGCATATATTTATACATATCAATTACTTTATCCCTCGAGAAATTTTGGAGAAACTCATCAGATTTAGATTGATACTCATAAAATGTTTCATCAGGAATCTCTCCAGCTATCCACATAATACGAATAGAAAAATCAAATTGCCAATAAGCCATTCCTTCGATAAATCCGTCATAATCACGTTGGTATTTTACATTAATTATATATGGCGAATCTGCTCCGAAAATCTTTCTTACATTGTTATTAAATTCTTTCATATTCTCTGTTGGGAATTCTTCGTAAATGATAGTATAAATACTAATTTTCCGAAAACTATCAACAAGTTCATTATACTGTTTTTGGCTAATTTCATTTTCCATGACTTTTAACCTCCCATCGACTAATGCCTGGGGTATAGCTGCCAGTTCTATGAAAGTACTTTGATAGTCTAAAACAACATGCCTATCCCGATAGTCTAAAATAGCAATTATCAGAAAGATAACTATCACAGCCGTGCACCCACATCCAACTACTAACTTTACAACTTTTCCTTTTTTGTTCCGCATCTTACGAAACCTCCTCAAATTTTATTTTCCCAATTGGGAATTATGTTTATTATATCATATTTACGCTATATATGCAATTTTTTTTGCATTACTAAAATTAGAACCTTTAGCTCATGTAAATCTTTTCGAACTGCTTTTATATCAAAAATTTTACTACATAAAAAGATGAAGCCCTAAGGCCTCATCTTTTTATTTCTTATCTTGAAAATCTTAAGCGATAATTTCAGATACGATACCAGAACCTACTGTTCTACCACCTTCACGGATAGCGAATCTTAGTCCTTTTTCAATAGCAATTGGAGTTATTAACTCTATTGTCATTGTTATGTTATCTCCTGGCATAACCATTTCTGTTCCTGCAGGTAAATCGATAACACCTGTAACGTCTGTTGTTCTGAAATAGAATTGTGGTCTGTATCCATTAA
>CANSWM010000096.1 GCA_947650745.1 uncultured Clostridium sp.
TAAAGAAATAAAATTTTTAATGATAGTATCAAGTGATATTATCGTTTTATTATTGTAAAAGAATGTAATTTGTTGTAAAATTATATCAGCTAATAATAACATATATGTGAATTATGTTTTTGAAGAGGAGAATAAGTATGATGGAAGCTATAATGAATATTAGAAAAAGAGAAGAAAAAGGAAATAGCCTAATTGATTTCCCTAATAATTATGTTGTAATTGATATAGAAACAACAGGATTTGATCCAAATTATGATGAGATAATCGAGATTAGTGCAATAAAAGTGGAAAAAAATGATATAATTGATTCTTTTACAACACTTATAAATCCAAAAGATAAGATAGACTCATATATTGAACAATTGACAGGAATATCTAATGATATGTTAAGTGGAGCTCCTATACTAGAGGATATACTAAAAGATTTTGATTCTTTTATTGGGAATAGTATAATAGTAGGACATAATGTGAATTTTGATATTAATTTTTTATATGACAATTATATGCAAATATTGGGTAAGCCATTAAAAAATAATTTTGTTGACACATTAAGGCTGGCTAGAAAGTTATTGCCAGGCTTGAAACATCATAGATTAGATGATTTAACAGAATATTTTAATAGAACAAACAGAGATTATCATAGAGCTTTAAATGATTGTGAATTAACAAATCAGATATTTAATGATTTAAAGGAAATGTTAAAGAAACATGAAGATATTGAAGAATTTAAAAGAAGTTTTCAAAAGCATTATAAAAACCAAGATAAATTAAAAGCAAAAGATATAATTGCTGATGTTAATGAGTTTGATGTAGATAATCTACTTTATCAAAAAGTATGCGTTTTTACAGGGGCATTAGAAAGAATGCCGAGAAAAGAGGCTATGCAGATAGTCGTTAATCTAGGTGGGATATGTGGAGATGGAGTAACTAGTAAGACGAATTATCTTATTTTAGGAAATAATGATTATTGTAAGACTATAAAAGACGGAAAAAGTTCAAAACAAAAGAAAGCAGAAGAGTTGAAATTAAAAGGACAAGATATTGAAATTATATCAGAAGATGTTTTTTATGATATGATTGACAATAAATAGGAAATGGAGAAAGAATGGAAATAGGAAATAATAAGAAAAACGTGAAATTTTCAGAAAATATAGATAGTAGTATAAATGGTTTTTCGATTGTGATTGCATTTATTGGTATAGGAACATTTTTAGCATATAATAATGATTATTTTGGGATATCACTTATATCAAATATTGTAAAATGGATATTTATTGTAATTGGAGGAATAGGATTATGTCTTGAAATATCAAATTTAAGAAAGAATAAAACGAAAAAACAAATACAAGGTATATCTGATTTGATTTTAGGAGTAGTATTCCTACTAATTTGGTGGCTCATATATACTAATTTCAACATCTGGTATGCTAATATTATAAATTTTTTATTTTTGATATTAGGATTATATGGTTCTTCAAGAGGAATTTTAGAAATAGGTTATTCAATTATTAATTTAAATAGAAATAATCAGAAGATTATTACATGGGAATTAATCAAAGATGTTGTGTTAGTTATATCAGAAACACTAGCAGCAATTGTAGCGATAATTAATATATTACAAGCAACAAATTTAATTCAATATTTTGTAAAATAAGGGATTTAACAAAAATTTTCAATTTCAATTGACAAACGACCTAGAGGGTGATATTATAATACCATTCAAAGCAATAAGCAGGTTGCTTTAATATAATTTCATGTATAAAAAATGTGATACAAAATTTAACTAATGCAAGGCAAAGTATTGCCCTGTAAGAATTTTTATACATACAAACTGTTAGTAAAAAGTTGCAAAATTGATATTTTGTATATCTATGGTCATGTATAAAAAGTGTTAGCAAAAAATGAACTAAATAAGTTAAATGTAGGAATGTGATTAAAAGTCATGTTTTTTTATATTGTAGGAATTTTCACTGCGATAGCAGAGAAAAGCTCCGTACATTTCTTAGCTGTATGAACGTAGTGAATTACAGATAAGTTATGCAGTGCTAGATAATTATGCGGAACTTAGATTTTCTTATCAAGAATTATGAGATTAGAAAATCTTGGTTCCGTCCTTTTTGATTACTTTTTTAACATGATTTTTTACCAATAAATGTATATATTCCTTGTTAGGCAGGGAATAATAAGAGCAGGTGATAACTTATGAATAATGGTAAAAAGGAAACTACAAAAGAAGAATATAAAGTAAATTACATCTTTGATAAGAACTCTAAAACAAATGTAAATGAAATTTTAAAAAAATCATTTATATTGTCGTTAAAAGCTGAAGGAAAAATAATGTAAGAAAATTGTGCGTTAGCAGAAGCGAAGCTTCCGACGCACATATGTGCAAAATCGCTTTGCGATTATTGCACAGACCAAGGTAAATTAACCTTGTTATTTATGGAATTGCTAACAAAGTTAGTAATCCCATAAGTAATAAAAAATCGTCTAAAATTATGCAAAAACTTGACCAAAAATTAGCAAGTTATGTTATAATAGATTTAGGCGATTGCTTAAAGGGAGGAATGGATATATGTGTGCATTACCAATAAGCAATCAGAAGACAAAAAGTTTTAGAGTAGGGCTATATATAAGGC
>CANSWM010000097.1 GCA_947650745.1 uncultured Clostridium sp.
CTTCTAATGCTGGGTACAAAATTTCTTCTACACTTTTGTTTAGTCTATGTATTTCGTCTATAAATAAAACATCAAATTCTGATAAGTTTGTAAGAAGTGCTGCTAAGTCTCCGAGGTTTTTCTATTGCAGGCCCTGATGTTATTTTTATGTTTGAATTCATTTCGTTTGATATTATATTTGAAAGTGTTGTTTTTCCAAGTCCTGGAGGTCCATATAAAAGCACATGGTCAAGAGGCTCGCCTCTTTTTTTAGCTGCCTCAATATATATTTTCATATTTTCTTTTACTTTAGTTTGCCCTATATATTCTTCTAATGTTTTGGGTCTTAATGTTTTTTCAATTCTCTCTTCTTCAATTCCTTCTAGTTCAGGGCTAATTACACTATTTTCTTCCATTTTACCACCACTTGTATTTTAGTTTTGTCTGTTTTTTACTACTTCGTACATAACAATTCCTGCTGATACTGAAGCATTTAATGAGTTTATATTTCCCTTCATTGGTATTTTTACAATAAAGTCACAATTTTCTTTTGTAAGTCTACTCATTCCGCTTCCTTCACTACCTATTACTATTGCAATTGGCATTTTGTAGTCTTGATTAGAATATATGGTATTTGTCTGCATATCTGTTCCACATATCCATATTCCTTCATTTTTTAAATATTTTATTGTTTCATTTATGTTATTTACTCTTGCTATTTTCATGTATTCAACAGCACCTGCTGATGTTTTTACAACTGTTGCATTTACAGAAGCTGCTCTTCTTTTTGGTATTATAATTCCATGAACACCCGCTGTTTCTGCTGTTCTAATTATTGAGCCTAAATTATGTACATCTTCTATTCCATCTAAAATTACAATAAATGGGTCTTCTTTTTTTATTTTTGCATATTCTAATATATCTTCTACTTCTACATATTCAAATGGAGGAACTATTGCTATTACGCCTTGATGATTATGTGTTTTAGACATTTCATCTAATTTTCTTTTTGTAGTTTCTACAATTACTATTCCGATTATCTTTTGCTTTTGCTATTATTTTATTTATAGAGCCATGCTTTTCTCCTGATTCTATAAATATTTTATTTATATCTTTTCCACTTTCTAATAATTCAGTTACTGCATTTCTTCCTTCTACTTGGTCGTTTTCTTCCATTATGTTATACCTCCAATTTAATTGTTTTATATTATATCATGTATCAGAATAATTTGCCACATTTTTTTCAAATTTATGTTCTTATATTATTTCTTACACACTTTGCACTCTTATATCATATTCTATAAGAAAAGTAGCTTTACCACATGTGCATTTTGCTCTGCAAACATGCACTGCCAAAGGAGTTTTTTATGATTAGGATATTTGAAGAATTTTATGAAGATGCAAAAAATATATTAAAAAAGGACCCTGCTTCTCACAGTATTTTAGAGGTAATTTTATTATATCCAGGTTTCCATATATTGGTTTTCCATAGATTAAGTCATTTTCTATATAACCATAGGTTATTTTTCTTAAGTAGACTTATCTCTCAAATTGGAAGATTTTTTACAGGAATAGAAATTCATCCTGGTGCTAAAATAGGCAGAAGATTATTTATTGACCATGGAATGGGAATCGTAATTGGAGAAACTTCTACCATTGGAAATGACTGTACAATATATCATGATGTAACTTTAGGTGGTACTGGAAAAGATAAAAACAAAAGACACCCTGATATAGGTTCTAATGTAATGATAGGTGCAGGAAGTAAAATTCTTGGCCCCATAACTATTGGAAATAATGTAAAAGTTGGTGCAAATAGTACTATTTTAAAAAATGTGCCAAGTGATGTGACTGTTGTAGGAGTTGGGGAATTAGTATAGCATATAATAAAAAAACAGGCAACTAATTATTTCTAAATAGTTGCCTTTCATAGCAATTATAGGTAATTATTTAATATTTGAGTTTGTATATTTGCATTAACCATAGTAGATTTGCCGTTAATTTTTATATACCAATATGTAAAAGTCAAACTAGCAGAATTCCTACTATTATTTTCTATAATTGATTTTAAATCATTTTCTAATTTTTCTAAATCAGATTGTGAAAGCTTTTTTATATATTTGACGGTCGCGGGGTCTTTTTTACCTGTCATCTTATTTTGGTATGAACTATCTTGATATGTATATATATCACCGTTTTTATTTATAAGATAATGTACTGGCTGTGCACCTAAATATAACTTTTCATTTGCACCACTTCCTATTGAATATAAATCAATATCCATATCCATTGAATTATCTCTCCATATATCTATATAATCATTATCTTTTAGTAAGTTATTTGTTTCACTATAGCTCCTTTTATAGAAATATATGTAACCTCCTATAACTACCACTATTAATACAACCATACAAACTATAGTTATCTTTTTATTTTTTATATTTATTTTCATATAATTTTACTCCATTATTTAGTTGATATATTTACTTATAGTTTACCTTATAACATATTCTTTTTCAAGTGTTAGTGAACCCAAATTGTTAAACTTTTTTATCTGACAATTTGGGTTCAC